>JAEOTL010000232.1 GCA_016839845.1 Promethearchaeota archaeon | reverse complement strand
TTGATCACCGAATAATATATCGTTATCGATATAATTTTTGTGGCAAGTAGTATATCGGAATCTACCTATATAAACTTGGGGGTTGAAAATATATTAATGATTAAAATCTTGTAATTATAATTATGCCTATTCTAGGAATTGATAGTCTCAAATGTTCAAAATGTAAGCAATGCATTAACGACTGCCCAACTGGAAATTTTGCCGTAGAAAAAGATAAACAAAATATTATCTTTAACGATACAAACTGCATATTGTGTGGGCATTGTATTGCTGTATGCCCTGAGGATGCGATTCTGTATGAAAATATGCAAGATACATCTTTGGAATTTGAGAGAGATCAAGATCCAGATGCGATAATTAATTATAAAGGAATTCATCAGTTATTGCGTGGAATTCGGTCAATACGACAATACGAACCTCAATCAGTTCCTAAAGAATTTATCCAAAAGATCATCGACACAATAAGGTATGCTCCTACTGGGGCAAATATGCGGACTTTAAAGTGTTTGGTTGTCTCTGGAAAACAGCAAAGAGTAGAACTAACGGAAGCTATAATAAATGCTTTGGAAGTAAAGGAAACACAAGATCTTTTTAGGGCTAAGTTTGAGCAAGGACAAGATCCGATATTTTATCATGCTCCTCATATCATCATTTTTTACTCAAAAAATCCATGGGATACGCGAAATGTTACTATTGCTATGACCTATGGAATGATCACAGCTAAAGCATTAGGTTTAGGAAGTTGTTGGATAGGATACGCTCATGGAATCTTAGCGGAGCATCCCGGAATATGCAAAAGACTAACCGGCATTCAAACCTATGTCTTAGGGGTAATGACGATAGGATATCCCTCAGTGACATATTATCGAGCTCCTCCCCGACCCCCCTTGGCAGTAAGAGAAATTTAATGTAAGACCTAATGAAGAACACATTTCTTTTTCTTTATTTTCTTTACTAATAATATCACCTCGGAAATATTCAGATCTAGCTGTATGCACGTAAAATGAAGCTTTCACGAAGATGTATCTTTTTTTAATTGTACCTTTAAAAATTTTTAATAAGAATTTTTAATAAGAAATGATCCTAAATACCTATAACATAAATATATTTTTAGGGTAGAAGCAAGATTAAACAAAAAATAATCAAAATTCTAGAAGAAACTGGTGCTCTAAAATTTGGGGATTTTACGCTAGCATCGGGCGCAAAATCAAAATACTACATTGATTTGCGAGTCATTCCTAATTTTCCTGAAGCATTCGAAGATCTAATTAAATTAGCAGTTAGCTATTTATCAGAAAATTGTCCAAAAATTCAAGGTGTAGTTGCTATTCCCCTTGCAGGAATCCCCTTTGGAACCATGATTGCCAATCAACTTCACTTACCATTCTATCTTCTAAGAAAAGAACCAAAGGAACATGGACTTAAGAAATTAATAGAAGGAGAAATTACGAATGGACAGAAAATTTTGCTAGTAGATGATCTCATCTCAAGCGGATTTAGTAAACTCTTTGCAGTGAATTCTCTGAGAGAAGAAGGAGCACATGTAGAAAATTTGTTTGTTTTTATAGACAGAACTCCGGAAGGACTCACAGATTTTGAGAAGGAACATAGTATAAAAGTTCATTATCTCATAAATTCAAAAGACATTCTTTCAAAAGTCTGAAATGAAATTAGACAAAATTAAAGGAATTTTATCCGATATAGACGGGACACTTTTCTTTAAAGGAACTCCTATTCTAGGTGCCATAGAAACAATTACAAAGCTTCGAGAAATTGGATTAAGATTTCTTTTCTTCACAAACACAGACAGTAAATCACCTACTACAGTTTTAAAAACTCTACAAAATTATGGTTTCAAAGTCAAAATGGATGAGATCTTTACACCAATCATCGCATTGAAAGAGTACTTATCTAAATTTCCAGACAAACAAGTCTTTTTCGTGACGACCTCCGAAGTCGAAAAAGAATTTCAAGACACACCGAAAATCCACGGTTCTGAAATACCTGATTTTGTTGTTATTGGGGATTTTCAAGATGACTGGGATGTGAACCGTCTGAATACAGCTTTTCAATATGTGTTAAAAGGTGCTAAACTTCTGGGTACCCAAGGTAATAAATATTTTCTTGATCGTAATGGTGAACCCGTTATAGATACAGGTTCTTTTGTGCAAATGATTGCTACTGCTGCCAATGTCATCCCTAAAATATTTGGAAAGCCCTCCAAAGAATATTTTTTTCAAGCGCTAAGTAAGTTAAATCTTAATTCAGATGAAGTACTGGTAGTAGGTGATGATCTCGAATCTGATATTCAAGGAGCCATAAATTCGGGTATTAAAGGAGTGTTAGTAGAGACGGGGAAAGGACAGTTTTATGATCCAAAAAAGACTAAAATTGAACCATATAAGGTTATTAAGTCTTTTAGTGCTATTTCTGATTTTTTTAAGTAAACTAAATGAGTGGAACAACAGAAAATGTTATAAAGAAAAACATCAAAAACTAATTATTGACAAAAATTTGTAAAAATTTTTTTTGTTAATTTACAAAGGTGTGAGTATATGCCAATAAAAGAAGGATGGGAAATTTCTCCTGATAGGGTGGAATGGTACGAGAAAATAACTGGTAGATATGATGTAGGTGATCCATTCCTCACCTCCAAATGCATGCGTGGAAAAGATAATGGATTTTTAGTTGTAAGTGACAAGGGTTTTGCATGGAGAATTAAGATGGGCTTTAGTAGTTCGATGTGGCAATCTGGAGAGAATATGTGGATACGGTGGCATGATCTTTATGAAGTTATCCCAAAAAAACCGGGGATCATTTTAATAAAAGT
>JAEOTL010000231.1 GCA_016839845.1 Promethearchaeota archaeon | reverse complement strand
TAAATGCTAGCAATCCTTTAAAATGGAATGAAGAAATAAAAAATAAAGAATTAATCTATCCGTTTCCTACAGGTCTTAATGAAGTAAATTACATAGTTAATTTTTTTAACAATCAACCCGGGATTGAGAAACTGTCTGTACTTACTGGACTTCAAGCAACGCATGAAAACATAATAAATCACCTTTCAAAAAATTTCTATCACATTATTATATTCATAAGTAACATATTTTATAGTAAATGGAGCCCTAATGACAGCTACATCCTCACAAATGATAATGATATTATAACATTTAATGAGATAAACCATTTGGTAACATCTAAAGGAAAGAGCCTTCAACCACTTTTGTTTTTTAATTCACAAATTTTCGATGTAGAAGGTATAAAACTTCAGAATGTGCTGAAGACGTTTGGAGAGATTGTAGCTCAATTCGATCAGAGTAATATAACTGGTGTAATTTCAAGAACATATCCCTTATTCAATGAAGAAACAAATGAAATTATTTCAAACTTCTTTATTAACTTATTACACAATCATAGTCAAGGAGTTGCGATTCTCAAAGCCCGACAACAATGTATTGCAGCAAAGATGGAAAAAGCTGTAGAAGACCAATTTCATGATTTATCCACGGACGATGGAATTACCAGGATTGATTTACGAAGTAGTTTAGCCGTGTCAAGTTATCTGTTCTTTGGGCAACCGTGGAAAAAACTTAAACCTTAAATCTAGTTCTATTTACGTATAAACAAAGAGTATGATAAAGATTTATTAATAGCTTTGATGATAATTATTACAAGAATTATATGAAAATTGAAGTAAAAATGAGCGAAAAAAATAGATTGCTTGAATTGCGTGTAGAAAATAAGCGTTTGAAACAAGAAATCGCTTCATTAGAAAATAAAATTATGACACTAGTTGGAATGTTTAATATTGAGACTTCTGGAAGCCAAGATAGTAAAAATGTTCTCAATGATCAATTATTAAATCTAATATCCTCAACTAAGGAACAATTAAATATCGTAACTCCCAAAATTGATGAATTCTACGCAATAGAACTAAAAAGAGTGACTCAAAAAGGGATACCTGTTTTAATTATTACGAATGACCGAGGAAATTTACCAAAAGAATATAGACCTATTTATGACGATCTAAAGCTCACAGAGGGGATTAGTATTATCAATAACCCAAATGTAAGATATCTAATGCTTTTCAATACTGAGCAGGGGATATATTCGGGAGGGTCTTTAGATAAAGAAGAACTTGAGAAATCGATCTTAATTATTACGACAATACAAGAAAAAGCCAAACTAAGAAAAATTGCTCAGATATTTTCTTTCATGCTTCCAACATTTATGAGAAAGTAAAGAGTCATTTTTCTTTATTATTTGTTTTTTAATATATATAGAATGATAAATAAACAATGAGCAATAATCAGCTTTTAAATCCAGAATTAGTAACTAATCTATTTGGTTTGAACTCAAAGATACATAATAATCTTATAGAATTCCTAAAAAATCGTGCTCTTTCTGAAAAAACTTATGATTTAAGTTTTAATCATTGGAAACAATCCTTTACGCAAATTTATGGTAAAAACATTACTTTTGAGTTATTTCTGGAACATACGTATTTTGCTTTAGTATTACAATTCTTAATTCTCTTAAAGATTAGAGCAAAAAAACAACTCAAGTATGAAGATATATTTGATGAATCTTTGGGGAGAAGACTTAAGGAATTAGGAATTTTCCAGTTTGAATATTTTTTTTGGCCTCCCCTTGAAGAAAAGTTATTTGCCACATTTTTAAAGGAGGTGTCTGACCTCACATTCGGGAAACAAGACATATTAAGTCAATTGTATCAGCAAATTTTTGTTCATGATTTAAGGCACAAAGGAGGTGAATTTTATACACCATTACATTTAACGATAAGAATGATTCAAGACGTCTATGAATTTGGACTAAAAGTTTTAGATCCTTCCTGTGGCTCGGGAAATTTCCTAATTAACATCATTACAGAAATTTTAAATTCTGATAATTCTCAAGTGTTAAAATTAAAGGCAATATCCAATGTCTATGGTTTAGATATAAATCCTTTAGCCATTATTACAGCAAGAGTCAACATTTTACTCCTACTTTTAGATTCTTATGATATCGAAGATGAGAATTTCCCTCAAATTAATGTATTTCTCTGTGATGCTTTGTTTCCTGATAATGTCAAAACGAACAAAGAAGAAAATCTTAGTAAGATGCTCAACTCGTTTGATTTAGTGATTGGGAATCCACCATGGCTCACTTATAAAGATTTATTTGATAAAGATTATCAAAAGAGAATAAGGGATTTATCTGATGAATTGATGATTAAACCTTCTAGTCAATATATAACTCACATAGAATTGGCGGCAGTTTTCTTTTACGCTATTCCTGTAAATTTTCTAAAAAAAAATGGGACGATCTTTTTTGTAATGCCGAAAAGTGTATTAAATGGGGATCATTGTACGAAGTTTCGAGCTTTTTCAATCTTCAATAAAGAACTGGAAATTTGGGATTTTCCTCAAAATTATTTTTTTAATGTCAACCATATCTGTCTAAAAGGGGAATACATTGGTCTGAAGAACAGCGTTTTAATTGGGAGTCGTTATCCCATAAAAACTAAGATTTTTGACGATAAGTTAGAGATTACAAAGGAAACACTATATTCAAGCTTAAGTATTGAAAGGGACGGGGCAAAACTGATTTTACCTATCGATAAATTAAAGAGATCAAATCAAGTTGATAGTAGTCCATACAAAAAGAAATTTTATCAAGGTGCCACTTTAGTTCCCCGTAGTCTGGTCTTCTTTCAAATAAGTGAAGAGAAGAAGGATCTACTAGTAATATCGACTGATCCAGATGTGTTATCAAGATCCAAGAAGAAGTGGGAATTTAGCTTCCAAAACCGAGAAATTGAAAAAGTCTTCCAATTCAAGACATTCCTGAATAGAGATCTTATCCCTTTTCATATAAAAATCTTAAAAGATGTATTTTTACCAATAAACGATCGTTTTGAGTTTGACTTAGACTACCTTAAGCGTTATCCGAAAGGTTATGGTTTCTATAATGAGGTAAACGATTTCTATAGGAAAATGAAAAAAGAAACGAGTAGTATTGCAACTTTATATGAAAATTTAAATTACTGGAACAAACTACAAAAACAACTCAATCACCAAGCGTATACTATGGTGTATAATGCAAGTGGCTCTAATTTAAAAGCAGCTGTTATTAGCAATGAGAATCAAACGATTATTGTGGGTTCCGAAAATTATTATTATTCTACTAATTCAGAAGAGGAAGCATATTATTTGTCAGCAATCTTAAATTCCCCTGAATTATCAAAAAATATAAAACTCGTAAAAAGTTCAAGGCATATCCATAAACGACCATTTATGTATCCTATTCCTATCTATGATAAGAATAATCCAATTCACAGGAAATTAGCAAAAAAAGGAGAGACATGTCATGGATTAGTCTATGAGTTAGCACTTAAAAATCCGAAAATTACTTCAGAAAAAGTAAGAATCCTAATAAATAGAAAGTTAATGAAAATTAAAGATCTAGTAGCAGAAATCGTTTTCAATTAATGTGACTTTGGTATGATTTTATGATAATGTTTTTCTTTAATGAAATATTTATTTTAATGAAATAGTGAGAAAAAAAACGATAAATATATTTGTGAAACAGACTGAATTTTAAAGATTTAGGCATTAGCGATAAGAATACTAATGCTTTACGGAATTTGAATATAACATCACCAACCCCTGTTCAAAAAGCAGTGATCCCGTTAATTTTAAAGGGACAACATATTATGGCTCAAGCAAAAACAGGGAGTGGAAAAACTTTAGCTTTTGTTCTTCCTATTATTGAACGTTTAAAGTATGTTAATAACGAAGCTCTTATATTGGCCCCAACAAGGGAGCTTGCGAAACAGATTGATGGTGTTATAAATGATTTAAGAAATCCAAGAGTTAAATCTATGACGATATATGGGGGTGTCTCGATTAATAACCAAATAAGTAAGTTAGATCGAGGGGTTAACATAATCGTAGGGACTCCCGGAAGGATTATTGATCTTTACAAACGAAGGAACTTGCAGCTCAAAAACATAAGATTTGTAGTTCTAGATGAATGTGACCGACTATGGGATATGGGGTTCGCTCCAGATGTTAAATACATCTTAAATCAGATAAGAACCGAATACCAGTTCCTCTTATTTTCTGCTACTCTTTATTCTGAAATTAGAGAATTAGTTAAAAAATTTTCGAGAAATCAGTTCGAATTTATTAATTTAAGTAGAGATAATTTAACAGTTGGGAGCACAAAACAATTCTATTATATGATTGATCGATTTCAAGAAAAGTTTCGGACATTTCTAAAGATTTTGAGACGAGAAAAACCAGAGCATGCACTGGTTTTTGTAAATACTAAAAAAACTGCCGCATGGCTTTCAAATAAACTGAAAACAACCCGTAATTTTGATTATCGGGTGAATATTATTTCTGGGGATCTTTCGCAGGCTCAACGAGAGAGGATCCTTAAAGGATTTCGGGATCATAAAATTAATATGCTTATTGCCACTGATGTTGCGGCAAGAGGTTTAGACATTGACAACATTTCTCATGTCATAAATTACGATGTTCCTAAATACCCAGATGTTTATGTTCATCGAATTGGGAGGACATCTCGAATGAGTAAAAAAGGTGTTGCGATTACTCTCTGTCTAAAAGATGAATATGAATATCTCTGTAATATTGAGGGATTAATTGACAAAGAAATTCGACAAAAAACTTTATACGTAACCCAACGGCAGCAACAAGAGCAAAAAAGATATCATAACCCATTCTATTAAATTAATTACTTTTTTTGAAAAGCTTTTAACGCTGTCTTAGTGGATATCTGGGCTTCTTTAACTTCAACCATACCAATTACTACAGCACATATATTATGTTGAGAGATATACTCATATGCCTTAGTAGGTTCTATTTTTCCTGCGGCTAGAGTTTTCATTGCCATAAACGCTTTATCCACAGTTTTATCGATAATATCTTCAAGTTTCTTTTGATTTCCCATCATCATTCCATTGGCATTAAATGGGACCAGGAAAGCTTTTGCATTAATATTATTCTCAAATACATACTTTAAAGTTGAAATGGGATTATGAACAGCAAGACCAGGAATTACTCCACGAGAAGATATCTCTTCTAACAATTTAATTACCCTTTCGTTTTTTTTATCTGAAATGGAAGCATGTACAAAGATAATTCTGGCATCGAGATCAATTAATTGCTCAATACCTGGATCAGGAAGATTACCTGGTAAGGTAGAGCCTGTAATTATATAATCATCATGAGTTTCCTTCATGACCTTAACAGCCTCTGTTACCTTGCCAAATGGTATCGCTCCGATCCCCCGTCCCCCACTCTCATAACAAGCCTCCATGATTTCAAGCATCGCATCAGCATCATTGAAAAACTTTTTACGATATATAGGAGCCATTTTCCCGAATTGCCCAGAACCTGCAAAGGGAGATACTCCCGTCGAAACTATTGGGATATTGTTTCCCTCAACTTTGGTAAATAATTTCATATCCATCATTTATTTGATCTGTGCTGCAACTTTTCTACCAAATTCAATACATTCTGCTATAGCATCATCATCAGGATTCCACATAGCACGAATTCCTTCGTTTATAATTAAAAATCCTGAATTTTCTAGATAATTTGTTAAAATCTTAACAGACTCACCACTCCAGCCATAGCAACCAAATGAAGCTGCCCTTTTATTTTTAAATCGCAATCCCTTAATAATTTCCATAATCTCTGCTATAGAAGAGAGAATTCCTTTACCAATAGTGGGGGAACCAACAAGGATTGCCTTGGATTTAAACACCTCAGTAATTAAATCATTTTTATCAGTATTTGTCGCATTGAAGATTTTGATTCTAATTTGTGGATCGACTTCACCAATTCCTTTAGCAATGGAATCTGCCATCCTACGCGTTCCTTGCCACATGGTATCATAGAAAATTGTTATCTGATTTTCTTGGTAATCATTCGACCATTCTATGTATTTCTCAACTATTTGAGTGGGATTATCTCTCCAAATAACACCATGACTCGTTGCAATGATATCTATCGGAATTTTAAGATCAAGAACTTCTTTAATTTTTTTATCTACGAGTGCACTAAACGGTGTGAGAATATTGGCGTAATACTTTATGCACTCATTAAAGAGTTCGTTTTGGTCAACTAGATCGTTATACATATGTTCACTTGCGTAGTGTTGCCCAAAAGCATCGTTACTAAACAAAATATTATCTCCAGTTAAGTAGCATGCCATACTGTCAGGCCAATGGAGCATTCTCATCTCAACAAATATCAATTCCTTGCCATTTCCTAGACTTAATTTATCCCCGGTTTTTACTACTTGGAAATTCCAGTTTTTATGATAGTGTCCTTTTAATGATTGGACGCCATTCTTGGTACAGTATATAGGAACTTCTGGAATTCTTTCCATAAGTTCAGGGAGTGCTCCACTGTGATCGATTTCAGCGTGATTTGCTATAACATAATCGATTTTATTTAAATCAACTTCATGTGAGAGGTTTTTTACAAATTCTTTTGAATAAGGTAGCCAGACCGTATCGATTAATGCTATTTTTTCTTCTTTAATTAGATATGAATTATAAGTTGTGGCTCTATGTGTAGAATATTCATTTCCATGGAACTTTCTTAATTCCCAATCGACTTTACCTACCCAATGTACGTTACTTTTAATATT
>JAEOTL010000031.1 GCA_016839845.1 Promethearchaeota archaeon | reverse complement strand
TTTCTTCTCCAATTATCCCGAGAGTCTTGAAATCAAAAGCTTTTTCGCTATATAATTGAAAGTCCTTTTTTATTTCTGAGATATCCATCCACCCATTTTCAAGTGACTCCCCCATAATATAACGAAAACTCTTTAAAATCTTTAATTCTTCTTCTTTTTGTTGAATTCTTTCATCAAATATATCGCTTAGTGGTCTCGCGATAAAATCTTGTGCACTTTTTGGCATCAAAGGCAATCTCAATATCCAATCCTTACTAATCAAACGATCTATTATACGATATATTGTAGTTCTTTTAATAGAAAGATCCTCATTTAACTCTCCAACTTTAGCCCCATCTTTACCCTTTTTTAATAAAGCTAAATATACCTTAGCTTCTTCAATACTTAACCCAAACTTTAATAATCCAAGCTCTTGAAGATTATTTGTATCATCAAGTAGTATTCTAGGAGTAGCCCATTTTAATTCTTCTACTTTCCCTAACGGGGTATCTAAGTCCATATAAGGCTTTTTTGAACTTAACTCACGTAAAGTTCTAGATGCTTCCATCATCCCGAGTCGCATCAGTCCATCAGGAGCAATCTTACAAATAATCTTCCGTTCATCGTCTCTAAACCCTAAAATTCTTTCTTTTTTAATAGGATCTACTCCAACCAATCTTTCAGGAGTACACTGAAGTATTACATATTTGATACCTGAAATTTTGAGAGTAGTATGCTTCATTGATTTCCACACCGAATTTATCTCATCAATATCGCTACTAATATTCCAGTTCTCTGTTGAATATTCAATTTGTTTTTCTCCTTTAATTATTGCTGCTGAAATTGTTTTAGATTCAGATTTTATTAGTTCTTTTAAAAAGTGCTTTACCTTTTCCATATTTAGAATTATCTTCTCATTTATTTTATTAAATTTTAAAAAAAAAATATATTTTATATATAGTTATTTTTATCCAAATTTCTTTTTTATTTCATCTAAAACTTTATAGTAATAGCTTTTTTCTTTGGATTCCTGAATTTTAGTGAAATATTCAGGCATTATTAATCTCTTAGATTCTTTTTTTATCTCCTCGTCTGTCCAAATGATCCCATCATCCAATATGATACAGGGTATCCCATCCAACATTTTTATTCGTATCATTATCATCATTTTTAATTATTTTTTAGTTTATCCTACTTAAAAGCATCGATGGATAACTTGGGGTCCCATCTCTTTGTATTCTCTTCGAGTAATCCACATTCTATGAAAAGTCTTTAAGGAACTTAAAATAGATCCTCCTATCCATACAGAATACATTCTTTCTGGAGGAGCAATTATTTTTACATCTATTGAATCAGCAACTTGTTCCTTTATTTCTCGAGTTAATCGCTCTTTAATTCCTGGAAACATTGTAGAACCTCCTGAAAGAACAATATTACTATATAGTTCTCTGCGTAAATCTACATCACACTCAGAAATTGCCCCTACAACTACATCATCCAAAGGAGCTAACTCTTTACCGATTACTGAAGGATTAAATAAACACTCTGGAGCTAAGAATCTTTCAATCCCTATTGTGATTGTTTCACCATCTGGAAGCATGAAATTCTTTGCCATACCCGCTACTTTATTTGAAAGTAAAATCTCTTTTTCTGGATCAACTGCTACATAACAAAGTTTTTCTTTAATTTCCCTTACAATCTCCTTTTCTGCTGTAGTATAAAATGAATATCCATTTTGTCTTAAAAGTCTCTGTAAATATGTTGTGACATCTCTTCCAGCAAGATCTATTCTTTGAATTGCATGACTTAAAGCAAATCCTTCAAATATTGGAACAATGTGAGCTACACCATCACCAATATCTATTACGCACCCTGTTGTTCTACCTGAAGAATAAAGTGATAATACTGCTTGAGTTGCAATATAAAGAGCAGGAACATTAAATGTCTCGAACATTATTTCTGCTAGTTTTTCTCGATTTGATCGAGGATTCAATGGAGCCTCTGTTAGCAATATTGGATATTCTGATGGATCAACTCTTAAATCAGTATAAAATGTATAGTGCCAAATTCTTTCCATTGCGGGCCAATCTTCAACGACTCCATGTTCTATTGGAAATTGTAAATTCATAATTCCCTTTAATTCCATAGCTTCTTCGCCAATATACCACTCTCGGCTGTAGTCCTTTACATCAGGCATAACATTTCCATATTTTGGTTTTCCTATAACGGTAGGGAATACTGAACGTGGTTGATCTTCTCCTCCAAATCCATTTTTTGAAATTCCTGTCCCATTATCTATCACAATTGGTCTATTTTTTATAAAATCCCCGTTGACTGAAATTTTAAAACCACCTCTTTTTTGTTAAGTTGTGTTATAAATAAAATGAAAATGATAATATTTAAATGTTGTCACACTATGGTGACAACTATGTTATGATAATTAAACAAAAAAATATAAATGATAAAAAATTCTTTAAAATGGGTAGAAAAGAATAATGACGCGTTTAACTGATAAGGAAATAATTTGTCCTCACTGCAAAAGCTCTTTTCGAATTATCTGGGAAGCATCAATTAATACGTGGTTAAATCCAGAATTAATCCAAAAATTACTTGATGACAAATATTATTATAATTGTCCGAAGTGTAATTATCAGATTCATTTAGTTACTAAGATTTTGATCAATTGTCCTAAAGGTATGTTTTGGATATCAAATGATGAAGATCTAGAAATTAAGAAGAAAATTTTGAAAGAATTTGCTGTAATTGATGATGATAATAAGATTTTAACACCTATAATGGGAGTTGATGTTCCAGTCGAAGATCACCCTGGTTTGACCTCTGATGTTGGGAAAGTAATTGAAAAATTGAAAAATGAGTTGTTAGGTAATAATAATTATTCAGATAAAAAAAAAGGTAAAGAATAATCAAATGAATTTAAAAAAGGTTCAATGTCGAAATTTGTTTATACTGATCTTCTGAGATTTTATCTTTTACTACTTCAAAAAGTTCTAGAAGCACATTGTCGGGAGCTGCTGCCATTACATACCTTAAAGGACCGAAGTTTTTTATTTCTTTTCTAAACTGAAACCCCCTTTTTTTCATATGTTCAACGAGAGCTTCTAAATCATCGGTTTCAATCCCTAAGTGATGAATTGCTCCACGTCCTTGGTCTTTTGGGGGTTGATCATAAAAATTAATTTTTGATGATCCAATTGTTATCATTACATTTCTTGCTCCCACCATTTTTAAATCAAATAAGACCTTGGCTCCAAACATATCTTGATAAAATTTAATACTTTCATCAAGATCCGAAGCAAAGAGATGTGCATGATGTAGGGAAGTTTTCATAATTTCACCTTTTCAATTTTATATTATATTATTATGTGAAATATATCAATATCTTTTTAGAATCTTTTCATTTTCTTTGGATATGATTGAAAAGGAGTACGTGGTTCTTCGGAAAACCATTCCACGTTTTTATTTACATTGGAAAGAGAATTTAATAAGTCAAAACTTAACCAGCGTGTAGCTTGTGGATGTGCTATATAATCCCATAGTCCATATTCTCCCTGTTCTGATTTTACAAATTTTATAAAATCAAAAACTCTTTCATCATCCTGAGTTGCACCAATTCTCCAGCAAAGATTTAGGATATGAGCTAAATCAAATTTAGCCATATATGTTATTTGTCCAATAGATTTTTCTAATCCTAGAAGACGAGCTATCATGAAACCAAGATTACTTCTTAATTTGAGATTGGTTCCAAGTATTAAATCTAAGGCTCGCTTAGCTTCAATACCATTTCTACGTTTTGGATGGTAAGCAAGACAACTGAGAACTGCAGTAGTATTTGATCGACAACCCCATCTTGAATGAGCAAGACGACGATAACCAGCAATTCCTCCATAATTACCCGCAGATAAACCAACAGGCCACGCACCATCTTCTAAACGTTGTTCCATTAACCATTCAAATCCATTCTCAGTTCTTTCATCAGTTGAATATCCACACATTACTAATCCTAAAAGGGGAATAGCAGTCTGAATAGGCATCATCTGATATCCTATCTCTTCATCAGTGAGCTGTTGTTTTCCTGGCATTGGCCAAGAACCATTTTTTTCTTGTTTTGAAAAAATAAATTCTACAGCTCTCTGAACTACTGGATAGGACGAATCAAATCCGAAGTAACCTAATCTTTGTAATGCTATTGATGTTACTTGAAGATTTTCACTGGTTGTAATTCGGTCTATCCCTAATGAATCCCATGCTCCATTCGTTTTTTGGAGTTGGATTAACTCTTTAACGAGGGGGTCCGATTCTCTCATTTCTGATAATTCTTGAACTTCCTCTTCATCCTCGGAAAGATTTAACAATTCAGTTAGTACCAAATATCGTAAACAAGGTGATCGATCAGCTAATAAAAGTGGAATCCAAGTCAAATTCCTCCCTCCAATACTTTTTTTAGATATGATGCTGTTGGTGTATTCAGTTCTGCTACTTCTTCGGGTGGACCTTTAGCAATTATTCGACCTCCTTCTGGTCCTGCCCCTGGTCCTAATTCTATAATCCAATCACATGATGCTAATACATGAGGATGATGTTCGATAACAACTACAGTATGACCGTTATTAACTAAAAGATGTAGTACATCAATTAAATTAGACACATCCTCCAGATGTTGTCCAATAGTCGGTTCATCTAAAATATAAAGTGTTTTTATTTTCGATTTTTTAGATAACTCCTTAACTATTTTAAGCCTTTGTGCTTCACCTCCAGAAAGAGTACGAGCAGGTTGATTTAATTGTAAATAGCCTAAACCTACTTTCTTAGCATAATTTAATTTAATGCTAATGGTTTCAATATCCTTAAATAATTCAAAAGCTTCATCAATAGTTAAATTATTTACATTTGGCAACGATACTCCTTTAAAAAACACTTTCCAAGTTTCAACGAGATAACCTGATCCCTTACAAGTTTCACAAGTTTCAATAATATCAGGTAAGAATTTCATGTCTAATTTAGTAAAACCATGTCCATTACAAACAGAACATCTTTTTTTTAAATTTTTTTCATTTAATCTTAAAATCTTTGCATCTTCAGTCTCAGCAAAAATTTTGATTATAGGAGTTTCTAATCCTAAGAATTTTAGTGGACTTCCAATTTTTGTTTTGGTTTGATCTATTAGTATTGTTTGAGGTAAAGTTCCTTCAATCTTATTATATACCCCCGGATCAATGGGCTCTCGAGATACTGAAGTTGAATGCTTTACAGGCACTAAAGCTCTTCCCAATGTGTCAATTAATAAAGTACTTTTTCCTGAACCCGAAACCCCACATAATCCTACTAATAGATTGTGAGGAATTTCTATTAATTCACCTTTGAGATTATTTTCCTTAGCTCCAGAAATCTTTAGCCATTTCATTGGTATTCGAGTTTTTCTTGATAATTTAAATTTCTTTTTTCCGCATAGCCAGTCTCCTGTAATAGTATTAGATTTTAGAATTTGTTCTAAGGTTCCTTTCGCTACGATCTCACCACCGTTGACTCCTGCTCCTGGCCCCATATCAATAATATAATCAGCCACTTCCATAAATAGCGGATCATGTTCTATTGATATAATTGTATTGCTATTATCACGTAATTCCATAAGAACTTTTATTAAAGCTGTCAACTCTGAAGGATGTAAACCCCTTGAGGGTTCATCAAGTAGAACAGTTAAGGATGTTAAATTACTCCCTAATAGACCAGCTAATCGTATTCTCTGAGCTTCTCCAGCAGAGAGGCTTTCAGCGACACGATTTAAACTAATATATCCTAATCCCGTTTTGATTAGAAAATCCAAACGAGTTAAAATGATCTTAAAACTATTATTCACAAAATCCGGTATATTATCTTCAATCTTTCCGTTTTTAAGAATTTTATAGAGTTTATTCAACGGAATCTCACACATCTGAGGAATATTATATCCATAAAGAGAAATTGCTAGATATTGAGTGCGCAATTTCAAGCCATGACACTCATCACATATCTCCTTATCAGTATATGTACCTCCTACATCCCAATCCCTTAACCAATGCCCATAGAAGCCTAGGAATTTTTCTACTCTACCATAAACATGTCCCTTTTTATTTTCATATTCTACATCTAAAGGTTCTTTATCTCCGAATAAAAATGCCTTTCTTGCTTCTTCTGACATTTCATTCCAAGCTGTTGAAAAGGGATCAAAGCCATAACGAGTTGCGAGAGCTTGAACTATATAATAACCACCATTATATGCTTTACACAAATATCCTTTTGGAAAAAATCCTGGCGAATACATTGCGCCGTTACATAATGGTTTTTCAGGATGAATTATTAACTTATTTGGATTGGGGACTTGAAATGATCCTACTCCATGACATTTAAGACAAGCTGCAGAATAATTTGTAGATATGAAATGTCTTGGTTTAGCAAAAGGGATTGAAACATTACACTCCTTACAATACCATTTTTCATCTCTTTTCATCCATTGATTACAGTTAGGACAAGTTCGTTTCCCCATATATGAGAAAATATTCGCTAAATGGAGGGTTATATCAGTAACTTTTCCAATAGTATTTCGAAGGTTAAAAAACCATCCTTGTATAATTTTTTCAGGAGTAATTAATGCTGTGATGCCTAAACCTCGAATATTTTCTACTAAAGCTTCACTACTTTCTTTAGTACTTTGTCTCTCATACATTGATAAGGTTTCTAAATATCTTCGTCTTGCTTCTGTTTCAAGTGTATCCATAATCAGACTAGATTTACCTGATCCAGAAACTCCTGTGATTACAGTGAATTTCTTTTTTGGTATTTTGATATTTACATTTTTTAAATTATGAATATTAGCATTTTGAATGATAATTTCTTCTGAACTTACTCTTTTCTTCTTTGCTTTTTCAATTGAAGGAATAACCATATCTTCTGTCTTTAAGGATTGTGCCGTAACGGATTCTTGTACATTCATAAACTCATTCAACGGACCCTGATATATTACTTTTCCACCATTAGGTCCCGAACCAGGACCTAAGTCTATTATCCAGTCAGCTGCTCTAATAATATCACTATTATGTTCTACTATTACAACAGTAGCTCCATTGTGAATTAATCTATCTAAAATTGTTAATAAACCTGCTAGATCCTTTGGATGTAATCCCGTTGAAGGTTCATCAAGAATAATTATATTATCTTTTAAAGTCTTCCTTCCAAGGTACTTTGATAATTTAATTCGTTGAGCTTCACCCCCAGATAATGTTGGTGAGGGCTGACCTAATGAAAGATATCCTAAACCGATGTCATTAAGAGCTTTTAACATTTGCCTTGCAGATTCTAGATCTCCTATAGATAATCGTGTTTCTTTTTCAAAAATCTTAACCACTTCAGAAATTGGAATATCATAAAACTCTGCAATAGAATATTCTTTGTCTTCAAACTTAACCTTTTCAGCAAGAATTTCTTCAGAAAATCTCTGACCATTACAATCGGGACAACTGATCCAATTAGAAGGCAAATATCTCATTTTAATCTCAAGGGCACCCATCCCATTACACATTGGACATTGACCTTCTGATGTATTGAATGAAAAATAAGTAGCTTTAAATCTAGTAGCCTTAGCAAACAGTTTTCTAATAAGATCAGCAATCTTTGTATAAGTAGCAGGATTTGATCTAGGATTTTTTCCAATAGGTCCTTGATCAACCATGATAGGTTTCACTTTTAGGCCTTTTATTCCATCACAACCAATAGAGTCCTTTCTTTTTAATGTAGGAAATAATACATCTTCGATTAAAGTACTTTTTCCTGAACCTGATACACCTGTTATTACTGTAAGACGATTTAAGGGGATTTTACAAGTAATATTCTTCAAATTATGCATGTAAGCTTTCTCGATTGTAAAAAAAAATTGAGATTTAGGCCTATGCTTGGGGATTTTTACTTTATCTCTTAAACTAAAAAATTTACCTGTAGGTGTATCTGCTTTCCACAACTCAGCAGGTGTTCCTGTAAATATGATCTCACCCCCATCTCTTCCAGCGCCGGGACCAATATCAATCACATTATCTGCATATAATGTGGCTTGCTGGTCATGTTCAATATATATTACTGGACCCGCTAGGTTCTCAAATACGGGTAATAATCTTGCAATATCAGCAGGATGCTGACCAATTGTCGGTTCATCAAGTACATGAGTTATATCCTCTAATTCACTCAACAATGCCACAGCTAATCTAACTCTTTGAGATTCCCCTCTTGATAAAGTTGGAGAAACTCTATCTAAAGTTAGATATTCTAATCCTACAGACTTTAAAGCTAGTAAACGTTTCTTAATTTCTTGCAATAATCTAATTGTAATCGGTATTTCTTCTTTAGTGAAATAAGTGACTAATTCTCCCACTGATTTTGTTAATATTTGCGAGAATAGGATACCCTCCCAGGTAACATTAGATGCTAGTGGATGATATCCCGTTTCATTACATTCTTTACACCCTTTTCCTTTACAATGGGGACAATTCTTTTTAAAGTGTGTAGGCTCGAGGTCACCAAACCAACTCCCACATTCCACACATGCAGGAACTCGAGAGATGAGAAGATATACTGTTTTTCCCTCAATAATTAATGAATTTGCACCTAAAGAGGTGATAGTTTTAACTATGTCCCGAATCTCATTAAAATTACTATTTTTGGTCACTTGACCAATTTGAATTTGAATATCATGAGCTTCATTTGGATTTATTTTTGTCTTAACAGGGATTCCGTCTACCAAAACTGCTTCAAAACCAAATTCCTTCTTTAGAAGTTCGATCAAGGTTTGATGGCTCCCTTTTACTTTCCTTATTAAAAGAGCAGAAATTAGTAATGACTCTTTTTTTCTCAATCCATCAACTTTTGCTATTATCTCATCTTCTCTTAATACAGACAATTTGTTCCCACATACATGACACCTTCTATCCCCAAATCTAGCGTACAAAATCTTTAATAGTGGAATAAGACCTATGGCAGATGCTAAGATGGAATTGGGATTTCGGTTAAGAACATTCTGTCCAAGTGCTATCGTAGGTCCTAGCCCAGTTATAGACTGTACTTTCGCGGGACTTAGTTTCATCTCGTCTTTATTAACTGAAAATGCTTCTAAAAACCTACGACGCGCTTCTTTATACAATATGTCGAAAATGAGTGAGGTCTTTCCTGATCCAGAAACACCAGTTACCACTGTAAGCCCATCTTTAATGTCAACATCAACATTTTTCAGATTGTGTTCTCGTGCCCCACGAATATTTATTTCCATATTACATCAAAAGTCTATTTAATTAAGATAAGGACCAGTTTTGGATTTTTTATTCAACTTTATATTATCTGAAGTACCTTCTGCGATAATTACTCCTCCTTTAGGTCCTCCCTCAGGTCCCAATTCAATAATATAATCGCAGTATGAAAGAATCTCAGGATCATGTTCAATAATTAGGATAGTGTTGCCTTCCTGAACTAATTTTTCAAGTAATTCAATTAATTTTATAGCATCATAAAAAGATAATCCAACTGTAGGCTCATCTAAAATATAAAGGGATTTACCTTTTCTTGTTTTTCCTAATTCCTTAGCTAATTTTACACGTTGGGCTTCTCCTCCACTTAGAGTAGGAGCGGGTTGCCCAAGCTCAATATAACCCATTCCAATATCGTCTAATAACTTAAGTACTTTTGAGATACTTTCCTGTGCTTTAAACAGTTCTACAGCTTCATTAACAGTCATTCTAAGTACGTCTGCTATAGATTTCCCTTTATACTTGACTTCTAAAATTTCTGGTTTATATCTTGATCCTTTACATTCTTTACATGGAATTTCAAAACTTGTAAGAAAAGATACTTGAAGATCTTGAACCCCTTGACCTTTACATGCAGGACAACGTCCTCGATCAGAATTATAGGAAAAGTGTCCTGAAGCATATTTTCGTTTTTTAGCTTCTGAGGTTTTAGCAAATAAGGTTCTAATCTTATCCCATATTCCTATAAATGAACAAGGAGTTGAAGTTCGTACACGTGATATTGGTTTTTGATTAACAACAACGACACTATTAACATTTTCCCATCCTTCAATCTGTCCAGAATATTCTAATAAGTCTCCCCCATTTATTTCTTCATCTTCTTCTTCACCATTTTCTCCTTTCTTTTTATTCTGATTTTTTACTCCTCTTTTGAAATAAGGCTTTAATAAAGGAACTAAGGTATCTAAAATTAGAGAGCTCTTCCCAGAACCAGAAACGCCTGCAATACCCACCATTAAACCTAGAGGAAATTTCACCGTAACATCCTTCAAATTATTTGTATTAGCATTCTTGAGTATTAGATATTCCGTATTTTCATCAATTTCTCTATCCATCTCGGCGCTTTTTTGAGGTAATGTAATTGTTCCGGTAAGAAACTGACCAGTATATGATTCTTTGATCTGAGCAATTCCTGTAAGTGGGCCTTGATACACAATTTCACCTCCATCAACACCAGCACCTGGACCTATATCAATTATTTCATCTGCGATATCTATAAACCGTTTATCATGCTCTACAACAATAACAGTATTACCTAAATCCTTTAATTGTTCCAAAATATGAACTAAGGAATCTTTTTCTTGCTCATGTAAACTCATGCTGGGTTCATCTAAAATATAAACCAATGAATCCAATCCTGCATCTAGATGAGTCATTAGCGAAAGCCTTTGTAGTTCTCCTCCGCTTAGTGTGGGTAAGGAACGATGTAAATGTAAGTATGATAATCCAACGTTTATCATTCGGTTCAAACCTTGTTTGACATTATCGAGCATCGATCTTCCTTGTGGACTACGAATATTTTTGTTGGTTAAATTTTCAAAGAATTCTTTTACCTCATCAATCGTCATTATTGCGAGTTCTCCTATATGTCTATCAGCAATTTTTACCTCCCTTGACTCGTCATTTATACGAAAACCTTGACATTCTTCACACTTTTTCTTAGACATATACTCCTTCGTAATCTTATTCTTCCTATACGCACTTTTACCTTCTGTCATCGCACGTTCCATATGGGGAATAATTCCCTCAAATTTTCTCTCTAATTCTCCTTGAAATGTTTTCGATTCCCACCAAAATTTGAATTTTTTTCCCTTACTCCCATAAATGTACAGATCCTTTATATTTTGTGGTAGATCCTTGTAAGGAGTCTTAATATCAAAATCAAAGAAATTTGGAAGTTGTTCCACAAATCTAATTTGATCTGCAAAGCATCCTGAACCTGCTTTAGTAATTTGTATTAAATTCCTATTATAATCTTGAACAACCATTTCTTCTGTAAAGTGCATTTCATATCCTCGACCTTTACATGCTAAACACATCCCAGAAGGTTCATTAAATGAGAAATGCTTAATTTGCTTACGTTCGACAACCATCCCGCACAAATCACATTCTAAGGTTGATTGATTTACGGGCTCTTTGCAAATAGGACAGATAAGGATACCTTCAGTGGCATACAGCATCCGAATTAAACTATATATTCCTGTTTTTGTACCTACTGTTGATCGCGGATTGAAAACTCTGGTTGTCCTTTGCTCAACAGCTACTGTTGGACTTAACCCTTCAATCATATCAAAAGGTTTTTCATCTTCAAACTTAGGTGGAAACCCAATTGACTGAAGATATCGATTCATCCCTTCATCAAATATAATATCGAATGCCAAGCTAGACTTTCCCGATCCAGATACACCGGTTATAAGGATCATCTTCCCTTTAGGAATATCAACATCAATATCCTTTAAATTATGTATTCTTGCTCCTCTTACTTTTATAACATCCATTATTTAGCACCATTTTTTATTTTATTCTCTGCAATACATAGGTTGTACATTCAAATCCTCTAGTATTTTTCTTTACCATTTCAATTTCCGTAATATGATGTTTAATTTCTTCAATATTATCAATATTTTCATATTTTTTACGTAAATTATTTATTTTTTTTTCTAATGGAGCATAGTATTCCTTCCACCAACATTCCTCAGCCCAAGGAATTTCTTTCAAAACCTTGAAACCAAATTTTGGATAGTGTTTAAGCTTCTTATCTGCCCAATTATTTGCTTCCCCCGAAATCATATAACCATTTACTTTTAGTATTCTATTACATTCGGTTATTGCCTTCTTGAAATCAAGAAGATGTATAACCCCTTCTTCCCAAATGATATCAAACGTCTCATCTTCAAATTTTGTATCATATACTGAACGATTAAATATTTCTATTCTATCTAAAAATCCTTTTTCTATAATTTTATTATTCAATTTATCCAAAGCATTTTGATCAATATCAATACTGGTTATTTCTCCATTACTCAACCTTGCTAATTCTAAGGTAACCGTACCTGTACCACATCCAAGGTCGAGAATGTGAGGATTATCTATCCTTGGAATACTTTCAAATGCCTTTCTAGTGTACTTGAGAAAAATAGATCTACGACCCTCAGCATTTAGTTCATTTAATATTTCTTCAGTCATTTATAGTTCCTCCTTTAAATTTTATTTGGATTTATTTTCAATCCACAATCATAGCATTCTGTATC
>JAEOTL010000230.1 GCA_016839845.1 Promethearchaeota archaeon | reverse complement strand
CTTCAAAATTTATCAACTCCATGCCCTCTTTTCCGTAAGTAGAGAAATAACTAAATCTTTTTCGTTGTGTATCCGTCACATTTGACCTCATCACCTCAAGGACTGCCATAGGATGTGGAATGTTAATGCAAGCCAGCGTTGCTACTCGCTGTGGATAGTTCCCGGCAAGCCACCAAGCGATCACCGAACCGATACTGGTGCCTATAAGATGAAAGGGACGATCCGTCCAGCCAACCTGATCTGCAATTGACAAGATATCTTGTACAAACTCATCTACAACATATGCCTTCACACCCTCAGGTCGCGCACCGGGACAATAACCCCTTAGATCAGGCGCAATAGCTCTAAATCCCGCTTCACCTAATTTCGGAAGTTGATGGTGCCATTCCCAGCTCGTTCGGGGTAAACCATGGAGTAACAATACCAATGGTCCTTCTTTTGGCCCATCTGCCCAAGCGTCAAACGTGAACCCCCGAGCTTTGATTTGGATACGGTTCATATTCCTTCTTATGTAATATGATTTTTATAGTATTTGAATAAATTCTAACGATATAAAAACATTGCACAAATTCAAAATTGGTTAAATTTTGGTTTACGTTTTTGGAGGAAAGCCATCATACCTTCTAGGTTGTCCTTGGTACCCATGGTTTTGAGTACTGCTTGACGTTCCTGATATAAACCTTCCTGTAATGGTCGATCCCCATATTCAACGATACACCGTAACATTTCAGAAACAGCAATCATTGGCATTTCTGAAAGTTTTTTGGCCAACTCAAGTGCTCGTTCTTTAAGTTCTGCATTTGGAACAACCTCATTGACCAAACCGATCCGGTATGCTTCCTGACCAGATATCATTCTAGCCCGGAGTATCATGTCAAGTGCGTATAATCGACCAACACAACGGGTTAAACGCGCGCTTCCTCCCCATGCAGGGACCGTGCCTAGATCTAGCTCTGGTAACCCTATCTTTGCGCCGTTCTCAGCAGCCAACCGAAAATGACATGAGAGTGGTAGTTCCAAACCACCTCCAAGGCAATAACCAAAAAGCGTGGTTACTACTGGCTTTTTAATATTCTCGATCGCACTGAGTACTCTTAAGCGTTGGTCTAAGATGTTTTGCATACGATTAGAGTCACGTCCAACCCCTGCAATTTGTTTAAGATCCATGCCCACCGAGAAATTTTCCTCTCCTTCCGCTGTAATAACGATGGCGCGAACGGATTGGTCTGTCGAAAGCTTTGAGACTAGCACTTCCAACTCGTCGAAGAACTCCAGACTCATGGGGTTCATAGGCGGTTTATTTATAGACACGACTGCTACTGCATCCTTTTGTGTGAAGAGTAGAGGATGAGTCTCATTTTTCTTATCTGTCATTTCCATCTCTAAATTTTAATAAATTTATAAAATATCTCGTAAAATATAAAATTTCTATACCAAAACATTAAGGAGTATTAAAAGTATAAAAAAAAAGAAGATTGTATTAAATCTTCAGATTTATATATTTACTATTTTTGCTCTCTGAGGTAAAAGAATATGTTTACAGCTATTAATGCTGCGGTAAGGATAGTAGCTATTAACGAGTTTGCGAAATTAGTAGCAGAGATGGTGAATGTTGCAAAATAGACAATGTCTAATATAAATAGCATTATTTCGTATACAATAACGAATTCAAAGAGTAATTTAAAATCTTCCCAATCTTTTTTTAACACCGTATAGATCCCAAATATAGCAAGAACAAGAAGAGTCCCACCACCAATTCTAGTAAAATGAATATCAGGAGTGGGTTGTTCAACCATCGTCAGATAAGCCTCTGTAATAAATGTTTGCAATATTCCGTAAATAAGAGCAGCGGCAGCATTAACTATAATAACAATTTTCAATTCCTTTGAAATTTCTCCCATAGAATACACTCTCATTTTATTTTAGTATTAAATCAGATTTCCTTTAAAAGCAATATAAAATAAGAGATAAAATAATATAAACATTTTGACAAAGAAGTCAATAAATGTTTTATTAAAATAAATCTAAGGATTATACCCAGATTTCTTTTCCATAGGATTTGATAAAGGCTATGTTACATTAGATTAAAGAATCTTTATCTACCTTTTAGATATTTTTTGTTTAAATAGACTCGGTATAATATTTATCCAAAAATTTATTGTGATCATTAATGAATATTAAACAAAAATTTAATAGAATGAGAATAGGAAGGTTATTGTACTCACGAATGAAAATGCGTGAAGTTCTCAGAAAAGCTCATTGGTTAGAATTCGAGAATGAAAACATTTTAAATTTCCTGGCTAAATACAGTATACTTACCAAAGGACGAAAAAAGCCTATTGTTACAACAAAAAATACAAGAACTATAGAAGACACCAACATTACTCCTCGACCTAACTTTGATCTTTCTGTTATCGAATTATAGATCCATTCTATAAGATTTCGGAAATCTGAGTAAGGAGTAGTATAAGTGGAATTAGTTAAGATCTCAATCTAAATTCTTAGTCTTTTTTTTTCAATAATGTCGGGAACACTTTTAATTTATTGCGCCTAGTATTAATTTACCTTCCAATGTTGAAGTTGTATTCTTTCAATTGCTATCATGAGTAGTACATTATACAGAATAGTGTGAAATGGCTTGAAGGGAGTAAACATGAATGATTCTTACTCAAAAAACGTTGTAGAAGATTTTAAGTGGGCGAAAGACACAAAGCGATGGAAATTAATTCCTCATCCATACCCCTTTAAACACTCTGCGATTTTTCTAAAAAATTATATTACGGGTCCTTCAAAAAAATATCAAGGGTCTGCTACATTCATGCCAAACGCAAAGCTGGTGAATAGAATTTCCCCGCAAATGAAATTTGGTTTTATAGGGGACATAATGCAAATGACAAAATATAAGCTGGAAATTGATCCCTCAATTAAGGAATTCTTTATGGATATTGATTATCTAATTGGTAATTTTGAGGGTATAATTACAACTAAGTACAAGAGGGGAGCTATAGGTTCACAAGTAATGGCTGAAAGTGATCTGGAAGCACTAAAAGAGCTTTTACCACCAGAGAAAATTTTATTAAGTTATGCTAATAATCATGCAGGAGATTTTGGTTGGGAAGAATTTCAAAAAAGCTATAAAATCGCTAAAGACCATGGTTTTATGGTTATCGGTAGAAGAGATGAACCAAATATCCTGCTTGAAAAAAAAGTGAATATTTGTGGAATATCCTATCTTAGTGATCAAAGATGTTCTTTTATATCGCGCGAAGAAAGTTATTACGATAAAAATGCGAAATTTAATATCTTTTTACCACATTGGGGATTTGAATTACAATTCTATCCATCCCCAGATCAAGTAGAATTAGCCCAAAAATTACTTACTACCTGGGATTTGATCGTAGGGCACCATCCTCATACACCACAACCGATATCCAAATACTCTACACCGAAAGGAAATAAGGTAGTAGCGTATTCCTTAGGGAATTTCTGTTATGGGGTGAAATGGAAAAAATACCATCATAACGGTGTAATTGCTACGGCAGAAATTGGTCCAAACGAAGAAGATATTTGGCAATTAGGTCAATTTAACCGGGAATTTATTCAAGTATTTTTCGATAAACAGAAACAAGCGACTGTGTCAATTATTGATCGCTATAAACATTTTTGAATAGCCCAAAAGAAATAAATTGGGAGAATCTAAGATCCCGGCAAATAAGCATAACTGGTATATAAATAGACGTCAGTTGAAGCTTCAATTTTTGTTTTCCTTAAACTCTCTCTTGCTTTTAATGCTTGTCGTAACTTTTCTTCATCAATTTTTTTCTTTCTTTTTTTCATCTTAAATAATGTCATTCTTAATGAAAAAAGTGACATGATTATTTAAAAGTTATGTTTGATTGTGACATTACTAGTGACATAACAGATTTGAAAATTAGAAGATAATAACTTCTAATTTATGGGTAAAAATAATTGATTCTTAAAGGCTTCATAGACCATCAAATTAGCTTCTTGATTTGAAATATTCATTTCTTTCACAAGGGAAAGAGCAATTTCTGCAGGATAAAAGCCATCAGATCGTGAATTAAGATCATTTAAAATGGTAATAAATGGTTCGGGAGCGTCATACTTGTTTAACTTTTTAACATTAATAGTACTTTTTTTATTCAGATTAATGTCTAGACCTGCTTTAATCATTTCCTTAAAATCACTGAAACCTTGGATTTCACCATCAAAGTTTTTTAATTCATTTACATGCTTGAGTTCATAATCCCTTAAAACACGTCCACACCGTTCTTTTATTAAATCCCCAAGACTGCTATAAGAAACTAATCCTAATCTAAGATATTCACCGTCCATGAGTGTTATCGTAAATTCATTATATTCTATAATATTATCCCCGCCTACACCTTTTACTGGTAGACCCATCTGTTGAGCAAGTTCGTTTTTAAAACTTCCCATGGCAGAGATAAAACCCGTAAACAAATTCTCATCCAATCCAATACCGCCATGCAGGGCAATTTTAGAAAGGCATAAGCCTGAATCATTATGTATAGCTAGAACGGTAAGAAGGCTTGTGATATCCTTAAAGTATTGTGCATCTGATAACTGCTCATCAGTTAATTTTCGCGATTTTTGTAGTTTTCCCATAATTAGCTTTCTTAATATAATTGCAGCAATTAAAATCAGCGATATCACAATGATACTTATCACAATGATAGTAATTGGATCAAGGGAAGAGGGCCCGTCAATAGGGTCATGAGGGTCACTAGGGGCTTGGGAGGAAACGTTTTTAATTATTACTACAGAATTCGAACCCATTTTCCATGCAATATCTCGAGCATAAAAGGTAATAGTTACAGTCCCATTATCTAATGCATCCCATACGTCTTGGTTAATGGTACCGTTTTCAGTAATGTAGTACTTTGTCCCGCTATTATTTATGGTATACCACAGGGAATAGAGGTATGTTTCATTAACAATTATATTAAATTCGGGAGCAGTAGCATTATATTCCTTAGGAGTTGGAGTATTAATCGTAATCATGGGGGGGGCATGGTCCACAATAGGGAGGTTATCAGTTGCATTCGCTGCACCAGAGATATTGAAGGGGACATCTCCAATATAATCACTATTTAAGTCCGGACCGGTATAGGTATCCCAATAATTCCCAATCAGCGTATTATTCCAAGGAGTTGCTGTCCCATTATCAATAGCGTGAATGTTATTTGAAATAAAGGAATTTTTATAAAAAGCATTATTAAAATCTGAGGGATCGTCAAGTTGTACACCAATGTTATTATCTTTAATTATATTATCATGAAACTCATTATTGTCGCAGTTTATAAAAATTCTAATTGCAAAACTTACCGTGTTATTAATATAATTACCATAAATTTGACCACCATCGCATGCACTCATTATAAATGCGGTAGAACCACCCGAAATTATGTTGTTCGTAATTTCACTCTGATGAGCTATTAACATATAAAATCCATTAGCAATATCAATTATTTGTTAATTATTTACTAAAGTTATGTCAGAAGTCACCAAGGTAATTGCATAATTATTCAGATCTTCAAATAAATTTAAAGAAATAGTGTTCTCATGAGAATCATTGTCTAATCGTATACCATAATCTTGCTGATTGGTGACTGTATTTTTAAATGTGTTGTTATGAATCACGTTTCTTTCACAAGAATCTTCAATATTTATGCCATAGATACTATTATCCCATATATTATTTTCCAGAATCTCATTATCATTGCAAAATCCTTCAAAATGTATTCCCGTGTCCTGGAGATTTGTACCATCATCTATTACATTATTCCCAATGATTTTATTTTCATTACAATCTGTAAATAAATGAATACCACGGACTCCATTATTGAATATGTTATTATCTGCAATTGTATTATTCTCACAATTAACCATACTAATTCCTGAATCTATGTTATTTGAAAGATTGCTACTAATTATCTCCCCATTATACGTATTTTCTAACCTAATTCCATAAGTAGCCTCAAAAATCGTCACATTTTTAATTGTAAAAAACGCATTAACAGAATTTTCAATAAAGATACCGCTCCCTAGTGGAGAAGTACTCGCGTTAATTATCATATTTTCAATCACAAAGGGGTCCCCCCATATACCTGAACCATAACACCAATCAGATTGATTAGCAACGGTCCAGTTTGAACCAGTAATATGGATAAATGTAAAATTATTCCAAAATCCTGCCTGTTTTAAATTCGGTAATT
>JAEOTL010000229.1 GCA_016839845.1 Promethearchaeota archaeon | reverse complement strand
TTTGGAAAATTTACTAGAGGCCACTATGGCGATAGATTTTATTTATAGGCTGATTCGACATTATCTTATTCTGGGTAAGAAATCAAAGTCAATGATATTATTACTTCAGATTTCCTATCAGTTAGGACTAATAATGAGTATGGCTAAAGCCTATTATCATGCAGCTAAAGCTTTCTCAGAAGGGAGTCCAATTGGAGACGGACTTGGTCCGTTAGTCGCTGCCAGTTTTATTAGAGCTGTCTCAAATAATGATATTAAAGCTGATGAAATCACACGAGATACAATTGTCCAAGAATTAGATTTTGAGGATAGGACCATTTTTGTAGTACGTGCGAAAGGTCCAGGAGGAACTGTCGGAAAACCTGGAAAGGCTATCAAAAAAATTGTTGATCAACATGGTGATAGTATTGCAAGGATAATAATGATTGATGCTGGTTTGAAACTTACTGGAGATAAAACGGGTTCAGTAGCTATTGGCGTTGGTGCAGCAATAGGAGGTATTGGAATTGAAAAACATTTTATTGAAGAAGCTTCGACTGGAAGAGCAATTCCTATTGATGCTCTCATTTGCAAACAATCATTAGAAGATGCTATAACAACCATGAAAAGACCAATTACTCAATCTGTAGCAGGTTTTGTGGAGAAAATAAAAACATCTATCAGGAAGCGGACAGAAAAAGGAAGTAAAATTATCATAGCCGGCATTGGCAACACAATTGGAATTGGAGTATAATTAATACCTATTTTTTTTTAATGGAAATATCTTGCTTTTCAAGTATTTGTTGCAATTTTTTAAATTACTCTTTAATCATTAAAAGTAAATTGCGATAATTAGTTCATAAGAAAAATAGAAATGATTTTATAATTAAAGGAATAAGATTAATTAATTGATTTTTAAATTAACTGAAAATAAAATAAATAAATTAATCAAAATTGATATTGAGGTGTAAAGAAAATTTACGGTTATATGGGAAAGATACTAAGAGTTGATTTAACAAATGGTAAAATTAGTGAAGAATTTCCTGATGAAGAAACCTTAAAATTATATTTAGGAGGAGCTGGATTAGCCACTAAATATTTAATAGACGAAGTTCCTAAGGGTATAGATCCCTTGGGACCTGAAAATAAATTAATTTTCATGACTGGCCCATTAACAGGAACTCCTTCCCCCAGTACGGGAAGATATTGTGTTATTGCAAAATCTCCACTTACTGGTATCTGGGGGGAAGCAAATTCTGCTGGTTTTTGGGGACGTGATCTTAAGAGATCAGGCGTTGATGGTATAATTTTCGAAGGTATCTCTCCAAAACCTGTATATCTAGTTACAGAAGATGGAAAAGCGGAACTCAAAGATGCTTCACATCTTTGGGGTAAGAATACTTCAGAAACAACAAGAATCATCAAAGAAGATCTTGGAGAAAAGTTCAATGTAGCGTGCATAGGAATTGGTGGTGAGAATTTAGTTAAGTATGCTGCAGTAATGAATGATTGTGATAAACCAAACTACGGCAGAGCAGCAGGGAGATGTGGAATGGGTACAGTAATGGGAGCAAAAAAGGTAAAAGCTATTGCTTGTCGGGGTAAGGCTAAAATTGAAGTAGCAAATCCAGAAGAATATAAAGAGGAAGCAAAATTAAGATATGATTGGGTTAACCAAAGTCTATTAAAAATGACGCTTGAAGTATTTGGAACTGCCACTATGGTTGATTTAGTTGGTGTTAAGGGTGGTTTACCTACACGAAATTTCCAGACAGGTGTTTTTCCAAATATGGATGCTATAAATGGAACTGCAATAAATGAGAATATACTTATCGGTCGCAAGCCTTGTTTTGCGTGTCCCGTAGCTTGTGGACGTATCACTGAAATAAAAGAAGGTAAATACAAAAGTACGGGAGAAGGTCCCGAATACGAAACATTAGGAGCCTTAGGAACGATGTGTGGAGTTGATAACTTAGAAGCAATTACCATGGCTCATTTTTTATGTAATGAATATGGTCTTGATGTCATTTCAGCGGGAGGAACAATAGCTTTTGCTATGGAATGCTATGAGAAAGGAATTTTAACTAATGAAGACACAGATGGATTAGAGTTTAAATTTGGAAATGCAGATTTGGTTGTTAATTTGATTTCTAAGATCAGTAAAAGAGAAGGTATTGGAGACTTATTAGCTGAAGGATCAAGAAATATGGCAAATAAATTGGGAAAAGATTCAATAAAATTTGCAATGCAGGTTAAAGGTTTGGAACTTCCCGCTTATGATAGTAGAGCTGCTAAAATATCTGGATTAGCTTATGCCACTGCTAATCGAGGAGGGTGTCACATTACCGGATTTATAGAAGGTCCAGCATTCTTATCAATGCCATTTATGATTGTAGAGAATGCTGAAGTTGATGATATTCTTAACGAAAATCCAGCTGATACTAAAGTAGTTAAAGAGTTTGAAGATGCTTTCGGTGTATTTGATTCTATTGGAGGGTGTAAATTTATGGGAATGGTTTTAACTTCAGAGGATTGGGCATCATTGATTGAAAAACTTTTAGGGTATAAATTTACAGTTGAGGATTTTGCGAAAGCTGGTGAGAGATTATATAACCTTGCTAGGGTTTATAGTGTAAGAGAAGGATTAACTCGAGCTGATGATACACTTCCAGCGCGTTTCTTAGAAGAACCAATGCCTGAAGGTCCAGCAAAGGGGCAAACAGTGAATTTAGATCCACTTTTAGATGCTTATTATGGATATCGTGGCTGGGATAAAGAAACTGGTAAACCAACTCAGGAAAAACTAAAAGAACTTGGATTAGAGTGGGTAATTAAAGAAATTTACTAAGTAAACAATTTTTAATTAAAATGAGGGCGAAAAAATCATGACCGAGGAAAAAAAGTTAACATATGCTGATAAACCATGGAAAAAGAGTTATAAACTCGGACCTTTCAAACTTGCTGAAACTATGGAACCATACCCTGAAATACCCGCTTATAAATTTCTTGAAGATACTGCTAACAACTTTCCTGATAGTAAAGCGATTAGTTTTATGGATGATGTAATAACATACAAGGAATTAAAATTACAAGTAGATAAATTTGCGACTGCTTTATCAGAATTAGGGGTAAAAAAGGGAGATCGAGTTGCAACAATTCTTCCAAACTGTTCTCAGTATGTTATTAGTGATTTTGCTATTTTATGCATAGGCGCGGTTCATGTTCCTCTCAGTATATTGCATAAAGCTCCAGATTTATTATATGAATTGGGTGAATCCAAAGCTGAAATAGTTATTTGCTCCTATAGACGTCTTGAACGTGTTAATGAGGTAAAAGATAAGACAAGTGTTAAAACAATGATCTACACTCTTGTTCCTATTTTTCCTGATTATTCATTACCAGAGATTAAAAAAACTTTTGGGGGTATTAAGTTTGAAGATTTAATAAATAAATATGAACCAAATCCCCCTGAAGTTGAGATCAACCCAAAAGAGGATCTTGCTGAATTACCTTTTACTGGAGGTACTACAGGTGTTCCAAAGGGTACAATGTTAACTCATTATAATGTTACTACAACTATTATCCAAACTTTTCAATGGTACATAAAACCTTTAGAAGCAGGAATAAAAGGTAAAGCTTCTTTATTAATATGTGTTCCTACATTCCATCAATATGGACACATGATGGTTTTCGCAGGGATCTATATGGGAATGAACATATTTTTAGTTGATCCGAGAGATATTAATAAAATTTTAGAATTAATAAAAAAATATCGTCCTTTTATGGTTTGTGCCGTTCCTACTCATTACATGATTCTTACTGAGAGAGATATGCCAAAGATGCCAATTTTTTATTATTCTGCTGCATCAGCACTTCCTCCTGAAATCGCTGAGAAATTTGAGAAAAAAACAGGAGTACCATTGGGCGAAGGTTATGGAATGACCGAATCAGCTGTAACTCATTTAAATCTTTCTGGTCTTTCAAAAGTAACAGGTTTTATGTCAGAAGTTAAAAGAAGTGTTGGAGTACCTGTTCCTGATACTGATGTTAAAATAGTGGATCCAGAAACGGGAGAAGAGGTTCCATTTGGAGAGCCGGGAGAGATACTTGTCCGAGGCCCTCAAATTATGAAAGGATATTGGCCTACTCCTGGTAAAGGATTAACTGAAGATGGTTGGGTTGCTACTGGAGATATCGGGAAAATGGATGAGGATGGATATTTCAATATTGTTGACCGAATTAAGGATATGATCAGTGTATCAGGTATGAAAGTATATTCGAGAGTATTTGAAGATCTTTTATATGAACATCCCGCAGTTAATGAAGTTGCTATCATTGGTCTCCCAGATCCAGAACGTCCTGGGAGTGAACGAGTAAAAGCGTTCATTCAACTCAATCCTGGATATAAAAACACAACAACAGATGAAATTCTTGAATTTTGTAGAGAAAAATTTCCACCTTATGCCGTACCAAAATTCGTTGAATTTCGGAAAACTTTACCATTGACATTAGCTATGAAAATTTTTAAGCGAAAACTTAGAGACGAAGAGATCGCTAAAATGAAGGAAAGAGGAGAAATTAAATAACCAACTTAATAAAACTAAATAATATTTTATAATACTTTTATGAGTAAAAACAGATTACCAATAAATACCAATTAACATTTAAAATATATGAAATATTCATTGTTTTATAAAATAAAAAATTAGAGTGAATCATATGTTATTTGGATCAAAAGAATGGGCTGACGCTTTTTGTAAAGCTATTAATGGAAATGAGAATTATAGAGACGCTGCTGGACCCGATGGTTTTCCACCTGACGGCTGGGAGGGGGATTTCCTCTTTGTTGTTGAGCCCTCTGGGAATTTAGATCACGAAATTAGGATATTTGTAGGGCTTTATCATGGAGAATGTACAGGCTGTAAGGTAGTAGAAGCAGGAGAGGAAGTAGATGTAGAATATGAATATGCTGGACCTTATGATGCTTGGGTGCAAATTATCAATAAAGAATTAGATCCTATTCGTGGATTACTTGCAGGTAAAACAAGACTCAAGGGAGATATGGCTAAAGTATTGAGAGCAACCAGAGCAGCGCAAGAACTTGTCGTTTCTAGCACAATGGTAGAGACTGAATTTTATTAAATTAATGTAAATTTAATTAATTTTTTCTTTTTTATTCAATTGCAGATTTTTGTTGAAACCTAAAATGGATCTCAACTCAAGTAATTTATTCGAATTAACCAATAAAAAAGTGTACTTTTTTGATTTAGATGGTACAATTTACCTAGGAGATAAGCTTTTTAAGGGAGTTCTTCAATTAATTGAAGTTTTAACAAAAAAAGAGAAAAGATTCTTTTTCCTTTCAAATAATTCAAGCAAATCCACTGAAGATTATCTTAAAAAATTACATCAGCTCAAAATAAAAATAACCCGTGAAAATCTTATTCTCTCTCAGCATCCAACAATCGATTTTCTTAAGAAAAAGGGGTATAAAAAAATATTTCTTTTAGGCACTCAATCTCTTAAAAATGAATTTAAGGATGAAGGATTTGAGTTGACAGAGGAAGATCCGGAAATATTGGTTCTTGCTTTTGATCAAGAATTAACTTATGAACGATTAGAAAAAGCAGCATATATCCTTCAAAAACAAGATTTCCCTTATATCGCTACTCATCTCGATAATAGATGCCCTACTGAACGGGGATATATACCAGATGCAGGAGGAATTGCAGCACTTCTCTATAAAGTTATAGAGAGAATGCCTCAAGTGTTTGGGAAACCCAATAAAGAAATGCTCCTTTTTAAATTGGATGAATTAGGAATTTCTCCAAAAAAGGCAGTAATGTTTGGAGATCGTCTTTATACTGATATAAAAATGGGAAAGGAAGCAGGAGTAACCACATGTTGCGTATTATCTGGTGAAATAACCATGGATATGATTAAAAATAGTGATTTTAAACCCGATTTCATAATAAATGGAATTTGGGAACTTTTAAACGAATTCAATAAAAAGTAAATGAATTATCCGATTGTGGATTTCATTTTTTAGAAAATTTTATTTCCTTTATGAAATTACTCTAATAATAAATGTTTTAATAGTTATCTAGGTAAACTATAAAAATTAAAGCTGTTGTTTTTATCATATCTAGATTTATTGATTATAGAGATTTTGGTAGAGTGACATGACAACCACTGAAAATAAGAAATTTGTCTATGATTTTAGTGAAGGAAATAAGGATTTAAAGAACCTCCTTGGTGGAAAGGGTGCTAATTTAGCTGAAATGACTAAACTAGGGCTTAAAATTCCTCCTGGATTCACAATAACCACTGAAGCATGCCTTCAATATTTTGGGAATCCTGAAAAAGTAATGAAAGAATTAACCCCAAGTGTAATGGATTATTTAAAAACCTTAGAGGGAAACACAGGAAAGAAATTCGGAGATATTAAAAATCCTTTACTTGTAAGCGTTCGCTCAGGGGCTCCTATGAGTATGCCGGGTATGATGGATACAGTTCTTAACTTGGGATTGAATGACGAGAGTGTTTTAGGGTTAGCAGAACAAACTGATAATCCAAGGTTTGCTTATGATAGTTACAGAAGATTCATTCAAATGTTCGGAGATGTAGTTATGGGGATTGGAGATGAAAAATTCGAGCGAATTTTAAACAAATACAAACGGGAAATTGGACGAAATGCTCAAGATACAGATTTAAAGATGACAGATCTACAAAAAATTATTGCTGACTATAAGGCATTGTATGAGAAAGAAATTGGTTCTCCCTTTCCACAAGATCCAATTAAACAATTATTTTTAGCGATAGAAGCTGTATTTAAATCTTGGAATAATAGAAGAGCAATTACATATAGGAAGATCAATAATATCCCTGATTTTGGGACCGCTGTTAATATTCAAGCAATGGTCTTTGGAAATAAGGGTTGGAATTCAGCTACAGGAGTTGCTTTTACTCGAGATCCATCAACAGGAGATAACATAAAATTTGGGGAATACTTAACAAACGCTCAAGGAGAGGATGTTGTTGCAGGGATAAGAACTCCTAAAAAACTAATAGAATTAAGGGATGAATTTCCTAAGATTTACGAGCAATTACTGACTACAATGGAAAAATTGGAAAAACATTACAGAGATATGCAAGACATCGAATTTACAATCGAAGATGGTAAGTTAAATATATTACAAACGAGAAATGGGAAACGAACACCTTCTGCAGCTGTTAAAATTGCGGTTGATATGGTTAAAGAAGGATTGATATCAAAAGAAGAAGCAGTAATGAGTATTGATCCTAAAAAAGTAGCAAAATTACTATTTAAAAGTATTGATGAAAATTCCATTGTGCATGTTTTAGCTCATGGAATTAATGCGTCCCCTGGAGCTGTTTCTGGAAAAGTAATTTTTGACTCTGATAGAGCCGAAGAATTAGCAAACCAAGGACAACAAGAGATAATCCTAGCACGCCCACAAACAAAACCTGAAGATGTTCATGGGCTTTATGCAGCAAGTGGTGTATTAACTCAATTTGGGGGAAAAACTTCACATGCAGCAGTAGTTGCCAGAGGAATGGGTAAACCTGCTGTAGTAGGAGCTCAAGATGTTGAAATTGATGAAGAAAATAGAGAATTCAGAGTTGCTGAAATGGTAGTGAGTGAAGGTGATTGGATAACAATTGATGGTACAACTGGGAGAATTATTAAGGGAAAAGTTCCTTTAATTGAACCTGAAATTAAAGGAGAATTTCTGGAATTATTAGAAATTACTGATGATATGAAAACTTTAGGTGTTAGAGCAAATGCTGATACTCCAACAGATGCCCGGAAAGCAATAGAATTTGGAGCTGAGGGAATAGGGCTTACAAGAACTGAACATATGTTCATGGCGCAAGAGAGATTACCAGTTGTACAAAAGATGATAATAGCGAGAACAAAAGAGGAACGTCAGGATGCTCTTAACAAGATACTACCCATGCAAAAAGGAGATTTTGCTGAAATATTTAAAATTATGGAAGGAAAACCAGTAACTATTAGATTATTAGATCCTCCTCTCCACGAATTTTTACCTGAATTATCGACTGTTTTATTAGAAAATCAAGAACTTAAAATGACAAATGCATTATCAAGATCCTTATTAGAGACAAGTCCATTAGATAATGAAATTAAAAAAAAGAAAAAAGTAATTGCACTGATCAGATCGTTATCAGAAGAGAATCCGATGATGGGCTTAAGAGGTTGCCGACTTGGAATTGTTTGGCCTGAAATTAATGAAATGCAAGTTAAAGCAATATTCCAAGCTGCTTGTGAGCTTAAACTGAAAGGAATTGACGTTATCCCTGAGGTTATGATTCCTCTAGTAGGGATGTTATCTGAATTACAACTTGTCAAAGCACAATTAATGGAAGTAGCCCTAGAAACAATTCAAAGTTATGGAGTAGATCTAAAATTTAAGTTTGGTACAATGATTGAAATCCCGAGAGCTGCCTTAACTGCGGATGAAATTGCTATTGAGGCTGAATTCTTTTCTTTTGGTACTAATGATTTGACACAGATGACATATGGCTTCTCGAGAGATGACGCAGAAGGAAAATTCCTTCCGATTTACTTAAATAAAGAAATTCTAGAAAACAATCCTTTTGAAATTCTTGATCAAGAGGGTGTTGGAAAATTAATGAAAATGGCTATAGAGCTTGGTAAAAAGACTAGACCCGAATTAAAAACGGGAATATGTGGTGAACATGGAGGAGAACCAAGTTCAATCAAATTTGCTCATTCAATAGGATTAAATTATGTATCATGCTCTCCATTTAGAATTCCTGTAGCAAGAATTGCAGCAGCTCAAGCTGCTATTGAACAGAGTAAAAATTAAATTACTTTCATCCCATTCTATTTCTTCAAACTTTTGTTAAATTCCTAATATTCGTAAAAGTTTTATCAATCGAAGAATTTCCTTATTTATACAAAGCTAAGTGATTGATGATATGTCTTTAACTTTAGATGAAAAAATTGCTTTATTAAAAGAAGTTGGAGAAGAAATTATTACATTAGATGAATTAAGAGAATTAATTCAATGGAAAAGCGATCATAATAAAGAATTATATGCTTACGACGGATTTGAACCTTCTGGTAATATCCATATTGCTCAAGGGCTTTTAAGAGCAATTAATGTAAATAAAATGACAAAATCTGGAGTTCGATTTAAATTTCTAGTTGCTGATTGGCATGCTGCCGCCAATAAAAAATTTGGAGGTAATTTAGAAGTAATTAAAAGGGTCGGAGATTTTTACATTGAGTTATGGAAAGTATGTGGTATGGATTTAAGTAAAGTAGAGTTCATCTATGCATCAGATTTAGTAAAGAATCCTGATTACTGGGAATTAGTTTTAAAAATTGGGATTGAAACAACGCTAAAAAGAGTAAAAAGATGCACACAAATAATGGGGAGAAGTGAATCTGATAAACTCTATGCATCACAGATACTATATCCTTTAATGCAGGCTGCAGATATTTTTTATCTTCCTGCTGATATTTGTCAGCTAGGTATGGATCAAAGAAAAGTAAATATGCTAGCTAGAGAGATTGCAAAAAAGTTAGATAAACCAAAACCTGTAGCTATCCATCATCATATGTTAATGGGCTTAAATAAACCACCTGCGACTGATTTAAATGGAGTAGATAGGACGATAGAAATTAAAATGTCAAAATCGGATCCAGATACATCAATATTTATGTTAAACTCTCCTGATGAGGTGAAACGTAAGATAAACAAAGCATATTGCCCTCCTAAGCAAATTAAAGAAAATCCTGTGTTAGAGTATTGTAAATATATCATATTTGAACTGGTCGATGTTTTCAAAATTGAACGACCTGAAAAATATGGTGGAAATATTGAATATAATTCTTACGATGAGTTAGAAAAAGATTATGAAGATGGCAAGTTAAATCCCCCAGATTTAAAGCCAGCTGTAGTAAAGTATGTTAATCAATTTCTAGCTCCAATCATAGAACATTTTGAAAAAGATGATTATGCAAAAGAACTCTATCAATTTGTTCAAGAAGAATATAAGAAATATAAAGCGAATGTAATTTAACCAAAATAACAAAAAGCCAATTATAAAGTTGTCAACTAATAAAATAATCGAAACCTTTTTAAATCCAAAATCTGTTGCTGTGATTGGTGCGTCAAAAAACCCATTGAAAGGCGGTCATCGAATTGTAAAGAATCTTGTTACAAATAAATTTAAAGGCAAGATCTATCCTATAAATCCCAACTCAGATGGAGAATTATTGGGATTAGAATTTAAGAAGTCAGTTTTAGAAATCGAAGAAGATGTTGATCTTGCAGTATTCTATATTCCAAATCGTAAAATACCTAAGATATTGGAAGAGTGCATTCAAAAGGGAATTAAAGGCGCCCTCATTGAGGCTTCTGGATTTGAGGAAGTAGGCGATAAAGGCCTTGAATTACGAGACCAGATTCTTGAAATTACTGATAATTTTCGGAAAATCCGAATAATGGGACCAAATTGTATGGGTCTCACTAGAGTTGATGGAGATAGTAATGCAGAAGATAAAGGGTGATTTTTTACAAGCTTTGCCGTCTTTGAAAAATATAAAAGAGGAAATATTGCTATACTTAGCCAATCAGGGATGTTGAATGGAGGATATTTGATGTATCTTATGGAAAAATATCCCGATTTAGCTATCAGGTATTCATGCTCAATTGGAAACAAGATGGATTTAGGTGAAAATGATTTTTTGGAATATTTTATAGAGGATCCAACTGTAAATGTCATAGCAGTATATCTTGAATCATTTAAAGATCCACGCAAGTTTATAGAATTGGGTAGGAAAACGAGAGAAAAGCCAGATAAAACAATAATTTTAGTAAAAGGAGGTATAACACTCCAAGGTCAAAAAGCAACCTCAAGTCATACTGGAGCGCTAGCTGAGGACTCACAATTAATTAAAGCGATCATTAAACAATCGGGTGTAATCCATGCAAAAAATTTTCATGAACTATTTCAATTTGCCCGAACTTTTTCAATGATGCATAATGAAAATAAAATTTTCCCAAAACAAGGAAATGTTTCATTAATTACAGGATCTGGAGGTGCAGGTACAATAGTTGCTGATATTACTGCGCAATATGGATTGAAATTTCCTAATTTTAGTGATGATGCATATCAAAGTCTATCAGAAATATTTCCAGAATGGATGCCACCAAATAGATTTGCACTTATAGACTTTTGGCCCGCAATGGAGAAAGCAATGATGAATAAAACTCATCCGGGGGATATTATGAAAACGGCATATGAAATTCTTATAAAGGATGACAAAATCGAGGGTATTCTTCAAATGATGTTTTGTTCAAATCGTTGGTATTCAACTAATTACTTACAACTTGCCAAATTCCTCAATAGTGGTTCTAAACCAGCTTTTTTCTGGTTAATTGGTGATATTAAAGAAGTTGAACGAGTATCCCAGTTGATGGGTGAACATAATATCCCAACTTTTCCTACTTTAGAAGATATGATTAAAAATTTTTGGGTTTTAGTCCAAGAATCAAAGAATAAGAATAAATCTTATGTTTAGGAGATTTTATGTATAAGATCTTATGTATTGGAGATTCACATATACCTATTCGCGCAAAGGATCTTCCAATACAAATTTATAATAAAATAAATGAATTAACAGAATCAGAGCTTTTTGATTATACATTTTTTACCGGAGATTTAATCGATTTGTCTGAATTACTTAATTTTTTAAATCGAAAAACAAAGGATACTCTATTTAAAGTCATTGGAAATAT
>JAEOTL010000228.1 GCA_016839845.1 Promethearchaeota archaeon | reverse complement strand
GCTCGCCATGCTGCTTGGTCTGGGCATTCTCGAGAGTATCCAAAGGCACCTTGCCATTGAATAACGTCATTAATAGCTTCGCAAGCCCAATCAGATGCGAACATTTTTGACATCGCCACGATTTTACTGGTTTCAAATCGGTCTCCTTTTCCTTCCTGTTCCAAATCAATAGCTCTTAAGGCTTCATAACCTAGACTTTTCAACATTTCTAATTTGGTATAATGTTCAGCAAGTCTGAAGTTAATTTCTTGAAATTTGGCGAGAGGTTTCCCGAACACGGTTCTTTCTTTTACATAATTCATACCATTTTCTAATGATTTTAAACCCGCTGCTGCACAAATCACCGCAATTAAAGCTCTTGCATATTCATATCCTTCATGGATGATATAGAAACCTTTGTTTTCCTCACCGATGATATATTTTTTAGGAATTTTTACATTGTCTATAGAAAATCCTCCGCATGATATCCCTTCCCTTCCTAAATCATCTATGTACGTAGGTGTAATCCCTTCAGCAGTAAGAGGTAAATAAAATACGGTCATACCTCTCGATCCCAACTCAGGAGATTGATGTCCAATAGTGACATGCCCACCTCCACCATTGACAGCTTCTCGTACCCCACTGATGTACATCTTTTCTCCATTAACTATGAAGTCATCACCCTCCTTCTTAATAGTCGTCTTTCCTCCGACAACGTCAGTTCCACCACCGCTTTCTGTAGTAGCGATTCCAAGGAACCAATCTCCACTGGTTACTTTTGGGAAAATCTCTTTCTTTGCTTCTTCAGTACCATATTTGTTAAAAAGATATCCCCAAGACGCCTGAACAAGATAAAAAACGCAAGTGGAACCGGTACAGTCACCCTTACCTAATTCTTCAGCAATAACCCCTGCTGTAACCGCATCTAAACCGGATCCCCCATAAGCAGGATCGGCAGTACATCCAAGTAGACCCAACTCTGCCATCCCCTTGATAACATCTTGTGGGATCTCCTTGTTTTTTTCCATATCAAGAGCAATTGGTGCAATTTTCTTTTGTGCAAACTCACTTACACTTTGACGAATGAGTTCTTGCTCTTCTGTAAATTCTATCATATGATCTAAACCTAATATTGATTTTTTTAAATTTTTATAAAAATCTAATGATAAATTGCTAATTAATTTTATTTACGATTGAAAATAGAGTGATATGGAATTACTAAATTTATAAAGGTAGGATATAATGCTAAAAGGTATTCATTTTTTATTAACATACACATGTAATTATGCCTGTGACCATTGTTTCTTGTATTGTAGTCCAAGTTCTAGTGGTATTTTTACGGTTAAACAAATAAATACCGTTCTTGACGAGGCATTAAAAATAGGGACCGTTGAATGGATTTATTTTGAAGGTGGGGAGCCCTTTCTCTATTATCCAGTTATGGTTGAGGGATTAAGACTCGCAAAGGAGAAAGGATTTAAGGTGGGAGTAGTAACAAATTCATACTGGGCAACAAGTGTTGAAGATGCTGATTTATGGCTTAAACCATTTTCCGAAATCAACATTGACAATTTTAGTATAAGTGACGACTCTTTCCATTATGATAATGAAGAAGAGAGTTTATCAAAAATAGCAGAAAAAGCACTTAATAATCTAAAACTGCCCGTAGGCACGATCTGTATTGAGGAACCAACTGTTAAAAAGGACCAAGAAAAAGGTGAGCCAGTCATAGGTGGGGGGGCAATGTTTAAAGGGAGAGCTGTAGAAAAGTTAATCGAAGGCTTACCAAGAAAGCCATGGCAAGATTTGAATTCATGTCCATATGAGGATTTTACGGGACTAGGGCGAATCCATGTTGATCCTTTTGGAAATGCCCATATATGTCAAGGATTAAGCCTTGGTAACTTCTGGGAAACTCCTCTTTCAGAATTGATTAAAAATTATAATCCAGCTACACATCCAATATGTGATTCATTGATCCGAGGGGGTCCTGCTCAACTGGTTAAAGATTTTAATGTCGACCATGAAGAAGAATATGTTGATGAGTGTCATCTATGCTATCTTGCTAGATTGAGTTTGATAAACAAATTTCCAAAATTATTGGCCCCAAAACAAGTCTATGGAATGCAGTAAAGCCGAGTTAGATTTTTCGACTTATTAAATATCATAATAGAAATAGAGAATAACAGAAAATCTCTTCCATTTCCCTTTTTTTTGAATCCCTTGTATTTAAGAGAATTCAAATATTCGAACCCGATTATTATAGTAAGTAAAAAAAGTTAGATCCTTAAAGGAGATTCATTATGGTGTATATTGATAAAAATAAATTACATACACTATTAAAATGGTATAAGCAGGAAGTTGGAGATTCTTTAATTTCTGTCCTTGTAGTGGGAAAAGAAGGCCTTGTAGTTGACATCTTAACTACTGAAAAAGAAAAAGTGGATGAGAAAAAGTTTATTGGCGCATTTGGATCTTTAGCTGAATTAATACTAAGGAAAATTACTCAAGATTATGATATTGGCACTTTTGGTGCTGGTACTTTCGATACAGATAAATTCAGATTTATTTTCTGTGAATCAGGAGTTGATCATGTATTAGTATCAATTCTCCGTCCCACTGCTTTCGTAGATGATGTCTTTCCGTATACTTATTTGACTGCCGAGAAAGTGGCCCGTATCATTGAGGGCGACTTACCAGTTAGTCCGGTCATTCCAAAGATT
>JAEOTL010000227.1 GCA_016839845.1 Promethearchaeota archaeon | reverse complement strand
TTACCTCGTTTTGTAATTATTGTGTATAATCTTTTTAAATATTAAAACTCATATGCTAGTAATTATAAATCTTAAGAGGATAAAAAAAGGAGATATTGAATATGATAATTAACATGCATTCACATTTAATTCATAGGAACATGTGGTCTGAGCATTTTTGGGATTCTACAGTTAATATTTTTTCAAAATCAATGAATATTGCAGCAGATTTACTCATTAATACAATGCTCCCTCAAATGACATCAGCAAATGCAGAGAGGTATGTTAACGCGCTAGATGAGGCGGGTATAGATAAAGGTCTTGTTACAGGGATCGATTTCGGGCTTTCAGCAGCAGGTGAGGCAAAATGGTCAGTTGAAGAGCTAAACAGTTGGGTTGCATCTGAAATTGCTGAATATCCTGATAAATTATATGGGCTATGTGGGGTCGATCCTAGGAGAGGTGAACGGGCAATAAAATTAGTAGAGAAAGCGATAAATGAATGGGGTATGAAAGGTGTCAAGTTTTACCCTCCATGTGGTTTCTATCCTAACGATCCCGCTTTTTTTTCTTTCTACGAGAAATGCATAGAGTTAGACGTTCCCATCTTCTCTCATACCGCTCTTTATTCCCCACCTCTAATGGAAGGTCTTTTTGCGGACCCTATGTATCTTGATAGTGTTGCTGCGAAATTTCCTGATTTAAAGATAGTTTTAGTTCATTTAGGAGGAGAAAGCTGGGTTCACAAGGCTATTGCAATAATAATGGCTCGACCAAATGTATATGGGGAAATTTCAGGTCAACAAGTGAGAATGTTAACCGATCCAAAAAAACTGGTCAAAATCCTGAAACGTTTCTTTCTCGGACCTGGTCTCCTCAACGATAAGATTATGTTTGGAACCGACTGGCCTTTGTTAGAAGGTGATATAACGGATAAACAGTACCTTGAACGATTTAAACAGTTACCAGAGACCGCTCAGGAATATGGGATAAGTTTTAAGCGCAGTAATATCCGTAAATTCCTTGGAAAAAATGCCATGAAACTTCTAAAATTGTAATTATTTTATTTATTTTCTATAGTTCTAGTTCTCTAACTTCTGTTTTGATTCATCCATCCTACGGCAAACTCTACTAGTTGTCGCTGTGAAAAAAGACGTGCCTCCGCAATTCCAACTTTTTTGGGGCGATAATTTATTGATGTCTCATAATCGTTCCCTATTTGTTCAAAATCATCCATATTAAGATCTAATTCTTTCCATTCAACCCATTTTCTCATTCCATTTATGAGCAATGCCGAACCAGTCGCAACATATTTTTTACTTGGATAAGTACTTCGGTATTCAGCAAGGTGTAATGAAGTATTATTTTCATGATTAACCCCCACCAGCAATATCTGTCCGTCTAATTCATAGATTTTAGCCAGTGGAGACCCTTCACCTAAATCCGATTTCAAAGTATGATTTTGAGTAATTTTTTGTGCATACTTACCCCAAGCAGCAAATGAAGATACAGGATGATTACTACGGATCACATTAGGGAATGTTCGAAAAACTTCAGCCACAATTCCCACACCTCGAGTAGGAGTTACATCCATTTGAAAGGCAGGCATATTCTCTCTAACTGTCTCCCACCATTCTTCTTGTACTGGTGGATTCTCCCATTTCGAGGGTTCACTATTTTCCCCTGTAAAACAGGGCATAACTAGTGTACCGTTAGATGTTAATAGTTCCATAACTGCCTGAATTAATGCAACAGATCCCCCGATAGTCCATCCCAATTTACTTAGTGAACTGTGCATGATAATAATTGCTCCAGGTTCTAATCCAAGGGCCATAAGGTCGCATTTTAATGATTCTTTTGTATTAGGAGTGCTGGTCCTTTTTATTGTTTCATCTTCAGGCATTTAAATCATCAAATATCTCTTTCAATGCTGTATCCAAGATAAAAACTTAATTTAAGCCGCGTTAAACCTATCAAAAGGAATTTTATATCCTTTTGGGAAAGGAGATTTATATTTTTTCTCCTTGAATGTATTATCGAATTCCTCACGAGCCTTTTCGACTAATTCGGTATTACTTAGAAATTCTAACGCAGTTAAGCATATAATTTGGGCTGCTTTTATCATCCCTTTGTGACCAATTCCCATCCCTGAAGTAGCCACATTTTGCCATGAATGCCCAGGAGATCCTACAATATGGCACGCTGCACTAAACTCTCCGAGGGGTGTATACCATGATACATCTCCTACGTCGGTAGAACCAGGAGCTACTTTGCCCTTCCCAATAGGTGGAGTAACAATGGGAAAAAGAGCTTGTTTAAGGCTTTCCATAGCAATATCTAGTAATTTGGGAGGTACCATTTTTTTAATTAACGTTAAGTCAATAGGGGGTACAGTTTCTTGTAATTTTTTAGCAAAAATTTGTTCCTCCTTATTAAAGCGGGGTGGTCCTACTTGTTTCATTTTTTCATATATAACATCACTCACCACCTCATTGCGGATTGGATTATAAGTTCCCCCAATTAAATTTACTTCTAATTGGGTTTCGGTCATAAGTGTTGCTCCCTCCGCAACTTTAAGCAATCTATTATAAAGATCGATCACTTGTTCTCGTTCTGGAGCTCTTACAAAATAATGGACTTCAGCTTCATCAGGAACCACATTTGGGGCAAGACCTCCGTTAGTAATTACATAATGTAATCGAGCAGTAGAGATTATATGTTCTCGCATGTAGTTCGCCCCAACGTTCATAAGTTCCACGGCATCAAGAGCACTTCTACCATTTTGCGGATCTGCCGCAGCATGAGCAGTTTTTCCATAGAATTTAAAGGCAACTGAATTCATAGCAGTATTTGAGGCAAGTAGTATATTATTAGAAAAGCCTGGATGCCATGTAATCGCGATATCAACATCATCAAATAAACCTCCTGGGGCAATCATATATCCTTTAGTATTAAATTTTTCTTCAGCAGGACACCCATAATACCTTATAGTACCTTTTACTTCTCCGTTATCAATTGCCTCCTTAATTGCTAAAACACCCCCTAATCCTGCAACACCTAAAAGATTATGCCCACACCCATGACCTGGAGCACTTTCCTTTAATGGATTTCTCTTTGGCTCTGCCTTTTGGCTTAATCCTGGTAAAGCATCATATTCCCCTAATACAGCTATTACTGGTTTACCATTACCATAGGATGCAATAAAAGCAGTTGGTATTTTTACTATACCCGCATCAACCTTAAAACCATTTTCTTTAAACGTTTTTACTAAGAGTTCAGAAGACTTATATTCTTGAAAGCCTATTTCCGCGTATTCCCATATTTTATCACTTATATCGATAAATGTTTGTTGATTATGCTTTATCCACCGTGCATATTGAGCAAATTTTCTTGCCACTTCTAATCATTTTTTTTATTTTTAATATAATTAAATGCTAGATTGAGATTTGCTTTAAAAAGTTTGCAAAACTTCAGAACCTCAATATTTTATTGAGATAAAGCTTATAAATAGGTAAAAGTAGGCTTATTTATGGATTCATACGATAAATTACCTGATGCCAAAATTACACCATCTGGTGAGATGTCACGGAAATTCCTTGAACTGGGGATTAAATCATTTAAAGAAGCAAGCGAGTATGTACATAATGTTGATTATGGGTACAATTCCAATTATGATGATCATATGATCTTTTTTAAAGAAAAGAAAGGGAGTTGTACTTCAAAACATGCAGTAATAGCGGCCCTAGCAAAGGAATTAAATATCCCCTTATATAAGCATGTGGGTATTTATAAATTCATAGAAGAAGTTTCTACAGGTACGAATGAGATATTAGACAAATATCATGTCCCTTTTGTTCCCATGATCCATTGTTTCTTGGTGTACAAGAATCTTCGGTTCGATCTCACTGAGGGAAACTGCAATGGTAAAAAAAAGACTTTAGAGGGCTTTATTCATGAAGAAAGAGTAGAACCATTTATCACTACTAAAAATGAATTTTTATTATTCAAACGAGTGTTAAAGGAGATGATTCTACCGTCAAAAGAATGGGAAGGTATCCTAGAAAGAACTGCATTAAAGGCAAGGGAAGAAGCAATAGTTCTTATTAAGGAAAATGCCGAAGAACAAATGACCCTTAAAAAAAGTCACTAAGGATTTTATTATAAACGATTCATGAGACCATATATAGCAATGTGAGGATTTGGCTTTCCTCTAATTTCTAATCTTTTTAAAACCTCTACATTAAAAGTGGACATAAAAAGCTTCTCAAGCTCATATTCTGAGGAAAAATACAATACAGTACCCATTGGTGTCTTTCTGTATTTCCCAACTCCTCCAAAACTTGGATCTTTCTCACTAAAACTAACTGTAAGATAAGTTCCACCTGGATTAAGCAGAGTGTGAATATTTTTCAAAAATGATTTTCTCTTTTCAGGAAAAATATGATGCAACAACTCCCAATCGAATATGAAATCAAAATTTCCTCCGATATCACTTAAATCACCAGTAACATCGGAAACGAGGAAATTACAGTTTACCTCTAATTTTTTGGCTTTATCTTTTGCGATCTCGATAGCTCTCCTAGACATGTCAATTCCTGTTACTTCAAATCCCTTACTAGCAAGATATATTGCATAATTTCCTACACCACAACCTAACTCAAGCGTTTTGCAAGGTTTTATTGTACCGTTATTGAACAATTCAACTAATAGAGCTGGTGGTGTCTCGTATACCCATGGAATTTTTTCCAAAGGTACCTCTCTATAGATTTTATCAATATCTTCTTCATTCATCGGATTCATACCACTTTTCTATAAGATTATCTTTTTTTATACGTCTAAGATAATAGAAAAAGATTGGAATAGTAACGAGTGTTTCTAGAAACCATAAAAGGTTAAATATTGTTAGGTTTGCTTCAAATGAGTACGAACCAAAGGAAACTGTTCCATAATTCGCTATGGAATACAGTAAAAAATCAGGATTTGGGAATACTGCCCATGGGTAAAAAAGCTGGACAAACTCATGTGAGGGCCAATCTAATAACACATGTGTGATCCCCCCTATCATAACCGAATACGCAGCAACAATCCAAAATCGTTTATTAAATTTCTTATTCTTAAGATAACTCCACTGATCTACACCAAAATATCTTAAAGGCTTTGCAAATATACCTGTTCTTTTGGCTAATTTGGCTGAAAATGGAGCTATGTATCTATTAAAAAGTATAGTTAGAATTATCCCTAAAGGGATCGACCATAGAATTTGGCCTAGTAAACTATGACTCAAACTATAAAAATTAAATGGAATTAGACGACGGATTACTAAGCTGAGATCCGGGACAAAGGTACCAAACATCAAGGCACTCCCATCAAAAATCTTTGGATACTTCACTTTTAGGGCTAATCCCGGGACTTGATGAGATATGATTGAACTTGGCATTTTTATATTGTCATGATTTGTATGTGAATAATCAAAAAAAAGAATAGGCTTTTTAATTTAGAATAGCAAAATTGTAAAAAAAGCTTGCGGCCCTTTTTAGCCCTCAGTAACTTCATATTCGAAATAGTAGTCCATCGTCTCTACTCTCATCCTACGATATTCCCATAACTACCATATTCCAATTCTACATTAGGAGCCGATTTTAGCACAAAAACATATTGCTGTCCAAAGTAAAAAATAAAAAAGAAAAATACTATTAGATTGGCTCAGCATCTATCAAGACTGCTGCTAAAAGAGCTGGTTTGGAGCCTTTGTTCACCCATGCATGATTTGTACCCCGTTGAATTACAACATCAAATGGTTTCAATTCTACTTCATCCTCATCTAATAACAAAGTAATTTCCCCCTCGAGTAATATTATATAATCGACAGTTTTAGTTTTATGCATACCAGGATGTCTAGATGTATCTGGACGACAATGTGAAGCGCTCATTGCCGCAAATCCAGCAGCATATTCTTTTTCCACCTCATCAGCTGATTTAGTGGGATCTTCAGGAAATACTTGAAAGAAACCAAACTTAGAACCATTTTCGGGGGGTTCAAGTTTTGCTCCTAGCCCCGCTGCATCTTTTTTATGCTTATTATCTGCAGGTGAAGTATATGTACCCCACAAACCAAAACCCCCTAGAGGTGGACCCTCATTAGCTACAATTGATTTGTCTTCTTCATTATGACCCGTTATTATTCTTCTTAGTTGTCTTGCCATATAGTAACTAACCTCCTTTTACCGTG
>JAEOTL010000030.1 GCA_016839845.1 Promethearchaeota archaeon | reverse complement strand
GAAGAGGGTGAATGGCACTTTTTAGGTACAATTGAAGCTTTAGATGACATATTTGAAGCTTTAGACCTTAAACCTTTTGCCAAAAAGTAAAAATTCATAGATGGTTTAGCATAAATGGATATATCTTTTCTCCACTAAATCTATGACCTTCATTTTGTACATGAGTTAACAGATTTTCGGGATGATTAGTTTCATGATAAGCTTCTTTGATTATCGGTATAGAGATTTTACTTCCTCTATACCTATCGGTATAGAGATTTCTACTATGAGAGTGCTTTTGGGAATTTTACAGAACTCATTGATTATGTCCTAGATAATCTTCCTTAATTATTCTACAAAATATAAAAAATACAAGAAAAAACTAATTTAATTTTGATAAAAGATGAATTGGGTTAATCCTCATCCCAATCAACATCTACGACTTTCTTTTTCTTATCTTCCTCTTTTTCTTTCTGAGTTTTATATGAAGCACCACCAGCACCAGTTTCTCCCCCCGTCTCACCTGGAGGAACACCCATACCACTTGGAGGTGCGCCACCCATACCACTTGCTGCTCGTTGAGCTTGGTCAGCCGCTTGTTGATAGACTTGATCTTGAGCTTGAGTTTGATAAATTCTCTGAGAAAAGCTATACATAGATTTTTGTAAATTTTCAATACCTAACTTTATTCTCTGAACGTCTTCGGTTTTAATATCTTCTTCCAATGATGTAATGGCGGCTTCAATTTCAGTTTTTTCTTTCTCTTCGATTTTATCTTTATTATCTTCCATTAATTTCCGAGTTTGATAAATCATCGAATCAGCATTATTTTTGGCTTCCACTAAGTCTCTAATTTTTTTATCTTCTTCTTCAAACTGTTCAGCTGTCTGAACTTTTTCTTTAATTTCTTCTGGAGTTAAGCCTCGCGCACCTGTAACAGTAATCCCCGTTTCTTTCCCTGTTCCTAAATCCTTAGCAGTCACATGAACAATACCATCAGCATCGATTGAGAATTTTACCTCTATTTGTGGAATCCCTCGAGGAGCAGGGGGAATACCTGTTAAATGAAACATACCCAAAGAAATATTGTCTTTGGCCATTGCTCTTTCTCCTTGAAGTACATTTATAGTAACTGCTGGTTGATTATCAGCTGCGGTACTGAATACTTGACTTTTCTCTGTAGGAATTGTACTATTTCGTTCAATTAATTTAGTAAACACACCACCTAAGGTCTCAACTCCTAATGAAAGTGGTGTGACATCGAGTAATAATAAATCTTCTACATCTCCAGCGATTACGCCTCCTTGTATTGATGCTCCAATAGCAACACATTCCATAGGATCAACTGAATGCTCGGGTTCTTTTCCCCCAAAAAATTTCTTGAACCTTTGTTGGACAGATGGCATTCTTGTAGGGCCACCAACTAAAATTACTTTGTCAATAGTAATAGGTGCTAATTTCGCATCTGAAATTGCTCTTTGCATAATTGGATCGAGTCGCTTGAGAGTCGGTTCGATTAAAGATTCTAATTTTGCTCTTGTGAGTTCCATAGTTAAATGAACGGGGTTGCCCTCTTTTTGCGAAATATATGGCAAATTGATTGTAGTACTCAATGCTGTGGATAATTCTATTTTTGCTTTTTCACCCGCATCTTTGATTCTTATCCATGCTTTACTGTCTCCCTTTAAATCAATTCCTTCCTTCTTTTTAAATTCATCAGTTACCCAATCGATTATCTGGTTATCCATATCGGTACCGCCTAACTGAGTATCTCCCGCTGTGGAAAGTACCTCAACGACGCCCTCTCCATATTCCATGATTGTTATATCGAATGTACCACCCCCTAAGTCTAACACGCAAATCTTCATTAACTTATCTTTAGTATCCTTATCTAGACCATAAGCTAAGCATGCAGCGGTCGGTTCATTAATCATCCTTACAACTTCTAAACCAGCAATTTCACCAGCATTTTTTGTAGCAGTTCGCTGAGCGTCATTAAAATATGCAGGGACAGTAATCACCGCTTTTTTCACTTCTTCACCTAAATAAGCAGAAGCATCAGTTTTGATTTTTTTAAGTATCATAGCACTTATTTCCTCAGGGGAAAATTCTTGCCACTTATCTCCTACTTTTAATTTTGCTTTGTATGTCGTTCCCATTTTACGTTTAATCGCGGTTATCGTGCCGTCGGGGTTTGAAACTGCCTGTCGACGTGCCGGTTCACCCACTATTTTGCGTCCAGTCTCATCAAAAGCCACATAAGATGGAAAAGCTTTTCCTCCAAGAGTTCTACCTTCTGCAGCTGGCACTATCTCTGGTTTACCAGTCCCAGTCAATACAGCGCAAGCACTATTGGATGTTCCCAGATCTATTCCAATTATCTTCTCTTTTCTTGTTGGTTTTTCAGTCTTTTCTTCACTCATAATAGTCTCATCCTTTTTATTTGGATTTATTTGTATTAAAAATATTAAATTTCAATGATTTTTTAGACTTTAATAATTTAATTATTTTAAATTGTAAATTTACTATTGTTAGGAATTAACAATTTGTTAAAAATTTTATTTATAAAGATCTCTAAGTCATAAAATTAAAAAAAGTTTATCGATTTTAAAACATATAGTCATAATTCAATACTTATAATTATGAATTAAATGGGTACAAATATGACAGACAGTAATGACAATGATTTAAAAGATGGAGTTGAACAAAACGTATCTTCTGATACTAAGTCAACAGAAGGACAAGGAGAAGTGATAAGCGAATCATCTAGTGAAGAAGTAAAAAGATTAGAAGAAAAAGAGCATTATGAATTAGATTATTTCTCTAAAGAAGATTTAGTTAAAGAAAAGGATAATCTTGAAAAAGAATTAAAAGAAGTAAAAGAAAAGACGGAGAAATTACAAAAAGAAAATGCTGATTCTAAGAAGAAGTTTATGCATCTCCAGGCTGAATTTGAAAATGCACAGAAGAGATGGGATAAAAATCGACAGAATCTGAGAATTGAATACACCGCCTCAGTTTTAAGGAATTTCTTACCTTTCTATGACTCATTCAAAAAAGCTCTTGAGAGTGCGAATGATGCGGAAAAAAAAATTATTGATGGATTTTTTACCCAATTTATGAATATATTCAAATCCTATGGCGTTGAGCCTATAAAAGTAGAAATTAATGATGAATTTGATTATAATATACATGAAGCATTGACTACGGTTGAAAAAGAAGATGTTCCAGAAAATAGGGTTTTAGAAGTAGTCCAGGATGGTTTCAAATATGGCAAAGAGATTATCCGTTATACTAAAGTCATAATCTCTCGTAAACCTAAGCCTCCTGAACCCGAATCTGAAGTAAAAGAGGTTGAAGAAGAGGTAATTGAAGAACATCCAACAGAGGAAGAGATATTTGAACATAAAGAAAAAGAGGATAAAAAGGTAAAAGAAAAAAAGCACAAAACACATAAGAAAGATAAGGAAAAGGAAAGTTCGTAATTT
>JAEOTL010000226.1 GCA_016839845.1 Promethearchaeota archaeon | reverse complement strand
CCAAGGTGTTTTTCACGTCCACTCATACCCAAACGTTTCAGGCGCTTATACAAAACCTGATCCAAATAGCCCAAAGCACTTTTTAGTTACAGGTTCTGCTGCCCCAAAGTGTATCGGCTGTATGGAGTGCACAAAATATTGCCCCGTTGATGCGATTACGATTGAAATTACACTTCCTGAAATAAAAGAGGGAGAAAATCCCTATAAGCATCCATTCGAATCATTAGAGGTTGCAATGGAAAATCAAGAACAAATTGAAAAGCTAGATAGTATATACAAGGGGTTGAAGAAACTATGATGACGCCTAAATTTGATTATAATGTTCCCGAGGAACTCTTCAAAATCCTTGAAGATGAATTTGGTGGGGAAAAAATTGCTCAGAAATACCTTGAGTCGAAAAATACATCTATATTTGATGAATGGGGCAAAAACCTGATGGAAAGAACTTATGAGTTAGGCACTAAGCCCGAATATAACGATCATATGTACGACATGATCAAGTTATCTGCGGAAGAAACAGGCGAAATTACCTTTCCGCACGAAGCCCAGCGTTTTATCGAAATTGCATGTCTTTCAATCCATCTAATGAGTGTCGTCTTGATCCAAACTGCCTATAATAAAGAATTGAGTTTTTCAATTGTAGAAGGAACTTGTACTGTCCATAACAAACTCAAGGAAGGTCTCTCCGAAGAAGAATTAAAAATACTACCTTGTAAAGGAGGCTGTTTAACAACTTGGAAAACTATTTTTAATCTACTCAAAATAGATGGTATTGAGGTTACTCAAACGGACGAAATTCCTAGTAACGGAATGTGCACTTTCGTAGCTCAAAAAGAATAATTTTTTTTATTAATTTATTTTTTGTTATTTAAAATTAAGATAATTTCATAAAGTGAATTCTAATGAAATATAGAAAGATGGGATCTTTGGATTGGGAGGTATCTGCCTTAGGATTTGGATGTATGAGGCTCCCAACAAAGAAGGAAAATGGAAATGATGTAATCGATGAAGAAGAAGCAATCAAGATGATTCGCTATGCCATCGATAAAGGAGTCAATTATTTTGATACTGCTTTTCCTTATCATAATCAAACCAGCGAACTTGTTGTTGGAAAAGCGCTCCAAGATGGCTACAGAGAAAAGATAAAGCTCGTTACAAAACTCCCAATGTGGATGCTAACGGGAAGGGATGATTTTGATAAATACCTCAACAAGCAATTAGAGAAATTACAAACTGACTATATTGACATTTACTTGTTTCATGGATTAAATAAGCAAACGTTTCAACTCGTTAAAAAGTATGAATTAATTGAAAAAATGGAAGAGGCTAAAGCAGCAGGGAAGATCAGACATATTGGTTTTTCTTTTCATGATTCTTATGATGTTTATAAGGAAATAATAGATTATTATAACTGGGATGCTACCCAAATCCAATGGAATTTCGTGGATCATAATACACAGGCAACTACAAAAGGTTTGGAATATGCTGCAAGTAAGGGGATTGCTGTTATAGTAATGGAACCTATAAAGGGAGGAAAATTAGCGAATCCCACAAAAGAAATAGAAGAGATTATTGAACATGCTCCTGCTAAAAGGACTGCAGCAAATTGGGCACTACAGTATGTATGGAATCATCCTGGAGTTTCTGTTGTTTTATCAGGGATGAGTGCTTTTGACCAAGTAAAAGAAAATATCGAAAGTGCAGAAGAATCGGGGATTGACATATTAAGTCAAGAAGAACTGAAGATAATTTCTGATATGGCAACACGGTATAGGAAAAAATCTATTATCCCATGTACGTACTGTGAATATTGTCAACCTTGTCCATCCAAAGTAAATATACCTCTCAATTTCAGGTTATTGAATGAACTCATCTGGGCGGATAGTACTGAGCAAATGAGAGCAAAATACCAATATTTCGCAGTCAAAGAGGAAGATTTAAACGCTATGGAAAACAATGGTTCCGCCGCTTTATGTGTTGAATGTGGGGAATGCCTTGATAAATGTCCCCAAATGATAGATATCCCAAATGAGTTAAAAAAGGTTCATCTGGTTTTAGGAGAAGATAACGAATTATCAGAAGTATACAAGATGTTTCTGAGAGGACCTGTTTTTGTAGATAAAGAAGAATTTCAAATCATCGGAATTGAAGACATAGGTAAGAGAGAAAGTCGGAACACTGCGGCCATTTGGGCTAAATTTCAACAGGAAATTACTGCGGTCTCCAGTAGGGACTCCTCCCATGGTTTAGGAATAAGGATAGTAACTAAAGAATTACAAAAAAAAGGGGAGGAACGCTATATAGTTTCGAATGAAGTATCCAGTACTGATATTGTGCCAGAGGGGATGATATCGGAAACAATTCCTGCCCAAAAATATGCTGTCTTCACACATCTAGGTCGATTAAATAATATAGGAGAGACTTATTCATACATTTACGGAGATTGGGTTCAAAATAACACAAGATACGAACGAGTGCCCTTTGCTGCTGAATTTGAATGGTATGACCAAAGATTTAACGTAAATTCAGATGTTTCTGAACTAGATCTGTACATCCCAGTTCAGGAAAAATAAATAATAAAAATATTTTTTTAATTTTTGTTTTTTATTCGAGAGTTATTCCCCTTTCCAGACAGGTTTTCTCTTCTCACTAAATGCTTTTGGGCCTTCCCGAAAATCATGAGATCGGAGAAATTTCGTGAATAATGGGAAGTTTGCGAAAAGAGCTTCCTTCAAGGACATTTGCAGGCCATCTACTGCCATTTGTTTAATAGTTCGAATAGCGAGTGGTGAACCTTCCATGATAATATTTGCAGTTTTCTCGGCTTCATTTAGCAACTGATCTGCAGGAACTACTTTTTTTACAAAACCGTATTCTACTCCTTCTTGAGCAGTCATGCGTTTACGGGTAAGAAGAATATCCATTGCAAGATGGTAAGGAAGATATCTCACTAAACGGTGAATACCCCCACCTGAAGGGATTCTTCCAACAACGGGTTCAGGTAGACAAAATGTAGCGTGTTCAGCAGCAATCATAAGATCACAACTAAGAGCAAGCTCAAAACCACCCCCAAATGCAAGACCATTTATAGCAGCGATTAAAGGTTTAGTAATTTTAAAATTTCTGATGAGATATGCGTTTTGTTCTCTTACTTTCTCATATGCTTCTCTTTGTTCTTCAGGACTAGCTGAAGCTGCCCATTTTAAGTCAGCTCCGGCAGAAAATGCCCTTTCCCCAGCACCCGTCAAAATTAAAACCCACGCATTAGGATCATCTTCAAATTCGTTAATGGCATGACCAAGATCTAATTGAATGTAAGGGTGGAGTGCGTTTAATACCTTCGGTCGATTAAGAGTAACAATGGTAAGATGTTCCTTTTTTTCCACAATAATATGTTCATATTCCATGATATCTCAATATCTTTTTTAAGTTTTGATTGTATTTAGATTCCCTTCCATTTAGGTTTTCTTTTTTCGGAGAATGCTCTTGGACCTTCAATGAAATCATTAGACTGAGTAAACTTTCTATATATAGGGAATGTTGTATTAAATGCTTTTCTCAGGGTCATTTCTAACCCATCGTTAGCCATTTGTTTAATTGCTCGAACAGCCAGTGGTGACCCTTCCATTATAGTATTTGCAATTTTTTCCGCTTCATCCATTAATTGATCCAATGGGACTACTTTGTTTACAAAACCAAGTTCCATGCCTTCTTGTGCAGAAATTCTTTTGTATGTGAAGAGGATTTCCATCGCTATATGATAAGGGAGATATCTTACTAATCTATGAACACCTCCTTCGGTAGGTACTCGTCCTACTAATGGTTCAGGTAAGGAAAAAACTGCATGTTCAGCTGCAATGATTAGGTCACTACCCAATGCAAGTTCGAATCCCCCACCAAAAGCAAATCCATTTACCGCAGCAATAACGGGTTTTGTAATATTAGGGTTGAAGGTTAAACCCCCAGTAACAGCCTTGAATTTCAGTTTACCAAATGTTTCTCTTTGTTCTTCAATGCTAGCAGTAGCACCCCATTTTAAATCAAATCCAGCTGAAAATGCTTTATCTCCCACTCCTGTTACAATAGCAATCCACGCATTTGAATCATTTTCAAACTCATTAAATGCATCTTCTATTTCAATACTTACATGAGGATTGATAGCATTCCTTACTTCTGGTCTATTAATCTTAATAAT
>JAEOTL010000225.1 GCA_016839845.1 Promethearchaeota archaeon | reverse complement strand
TTTGATTTGGTTCTTTTAGGATGTAATGGTGAACATTCGAAACTCAGGCGAACATTCTTAGGAACAGTACCAGAACACGTATTAAATAATGCGAATAGTGACGTATTGATAATAAAATAGAAAATCGTTTTTTTTTCCTTTTTAATTTAAATCCTTCTGACAGTTTGGACAAAAAAATCCATGTCGTCCAGCGATTTCCAAACGTGCAATCTCATTTCCACACCTAGGACAATGCTCTTCCTTTTTACGATGAGGAATTAAAAAACTATCGGGATAGGTACTTAGGTCACCTTCCTTTTCAATGCCGACTTTTAAAACTGATTTAATATTAGAAAACATATTTTTAATTTGGGCTTCATTTAAGGTGTCCATCTTCATTTTGGGATGCAATTTCGTTTTAAATAGGATCTCATCTGAATAAATATTACCAATTCCCGCCACGAAACTTTGATTTAAGAGTACATTTTTTATAATCCCCGTACGTCTCTTCAATGCGCCCCTAAATTCTTCAAGATTCATTTTATATGCATCCGGACCTAATTTCTTCATTTCAACAAACTCTTCAACCGATTCAGCAATATATAGCTTTCCGAACATTCTACGCGAAATATAGGCCAAATTAAAGTCATTATCAAAATGAAATATTACCTTGCTATATGCTGGTGCTTCATCTTTTTTTGGGTAATACCCCAAATCTCCCGTCATACCAAAATGTAAGACTAAATAACCAGGGTTTAGGTAAACTAACAAATATTTCCCATGACGTATCGATGATTCAAATTGCTTATCTTTCACAGCCTTTTTTAAATCATCCACTTTAACATTCAGAACTCTATCGTCAGTAATAGTTATCTTATTGATTACCTGTTTCAAGGATGTTCTATCTAGATAACGCTTGAAAGTTTCAACTTCTGGAAGTTCTGGCATAATTACTCATATTTCTATTTTTAAATTCTGTCTAATGCTAATCTTTCACTCAATTAATCTTATTTTGTAGGGATTATAGCCTAATTTCTTAGTTATTTTGAATAATTTTGAAAGGTTTATAACCTATGTGTTTATAGAAAAACCTCAGAAGAGTGAATAATTACTTAAGAAAAAGCGTGATGAATTTGTTCTATTCTTTTTATTTCTCTTTTCATTTCTTGAAGTATGGTTGCTAAAAAAGATATAGTGAATAACATTCATGAAGATTTAACTGCAATTAAATGTAAAGTTCGAATAGTTTCCGCTTCCCATATTGACGATATTCACAGAGAAATACAAGACCGTCGCAATAATGGATCATTAGATACAAAATTTTATGAGGAATATAAAAAATTTTTCGAATCAAAGCCTGAAGTTGACTTCGGGACTATTAATTCAATTTTTATCATCGCCCATCCCCATCCTGCAACAGAAGTTATTTTTAATAGTGATACGGGACCACTTCCCTTACTAATACCCCCTACTTACTTAGATGGTCGTGAGATAATTGATAAGTTGGATGAATTATTATCTAAAATGCTAGAATTAGGAGGATATCATGTAGCTTTTGCTCGTATTCCAGTAAAAACATTAGCAGTACACAGTGGTTTAGCTGAATATGGGAAAAACAATATTACCTATGTCCCTGGGATGGGCAGTTTTCATCGATTGTCAGCATATTATTCTGACCTTCAAATTCCCCAAGATAACTGGACGGAGTTACGAGCTATGGAACTATGTAAGAATTGTTCAGCTTGTGTGGATAACTGTCCAACACAAGCTATTCCAACTGATCGATTTCTCTTACGAGCAGAAAAATGTATTACATTTCATAATGAACACCCTCCAGAAATCCCGTTTCCTGAATGGATTGATCCAAGTTGGCATAATTGTCTAATTGGTTGTCTTATCTGTCAAAAAATATGCCCAGCTGATAAGAAGTATCTGAAATGGATTGAAAAAGGACCAGAATTCACCTCAGAAGAAACGAATTTATTATTAACTTCTGTTGAGCTGGATAACCTCCCTCTTAAGACTAAGGAGAAGATTAAAGCTATTGGCTTAGATGAGTATTATGAATACATTTCAAGGAATTTAGGTGTTTTCTTACAGTCCAAATGAAATTTTAGTTCTTTCTATGTATTTTCTTATTTCTTATTATTATAAACTATTAATAAAAAGCGATAAACTAGAATTACAACATACTAACGAATATAATTAAATACTTAAATTGATTTAAATGGAAACTTTAGAGGGCAAAACGCTTTTTATTACAGGTGCAAGCCGTGGGATTGGGAAAGCAATTGCATTACGAGCAGCCCAAGATGGTGCTAATATAGCTGTTGTTGCCAAAACGAAGGAACCAAATCCGAAGCTACCTGGAACAGTATATTCCGCTGTGGATGAAATTATATCTGCTGGGGGGAACGCAATTCCCTGCGTAACTGATATAAGGTTCGAGGAACAAGTTCAAAATGCGATCGATGCTACGATATATAAGTTTGGAGGGATTGATATTCTTATTAATAATGCAAGCGCGATAAATTTATCTCCTACCGAAGAAATTACAATGAAAAGGTTTGATCTTATGTTTTCTGTAAACACACGTGGAACTTTTTTATGTTCTCGACTAGGCATACCTTATCTTAAAAGGTCGGAGAATCCTCACATACTTAATTTATCTCCCCCATTGAATATGGATCCAAAGTGGTTTAAGAACAATTTAGCATATACGATCGCTAAATATGGTATGAGCATGTGCGTATTGGGAATGTCAGAAGAACTTAAGAAAGATAATATTGCTGTTAATGCACTTTGGCCCCGTACAACAATAGCCACAGCCGCGGTTAGGAATTTATTGGGAGGTAAAACTGCTATAAAGCATTCAAGAAAACCTGAGGTGGTCGCTGATGCAGCTTATTTCATTTTGACTAAACCAAGTTCCCAATGCACCGGGAATTTTTTCATAGATGATGAAGTTCTTTACGAAAATGGGATTACCAATCTGGAAAAGTATGCTGTTGATCCCTCTAAGGATCTTTATTTTGATTTCTTTCTTTAAAAAATTAAAATCTACACAAGTAGAAAGAGAAGTAAGAAATAAACGATATAATATATCTTATATATAATCTATAGCATACCTTTTTTATACTGGAGTGCCCTATTTACATTTATGAGTTTAATTAACTTCTTTATTGGAATCCATCTAAAACTGAAACAATATCGACTGCAATTCCTCTTTTTCTTCTTATTCTGGTTTATAGGATTTCTGTTTTTCTTTTATACTGTTCCAGGAGCTAGTATAGGAGAAATATTCTTGTATTCATTAACAGTACGGTCTCCTGTAGGTGCTGGTGATTTTGCCAACTTCTATACACTAATATGGCCAATCTTACTGGAAGTCATATTTTTCGGCTTTATCATGGGGGAATTAATGCAAAAGTTTAATCCGGTTATTACAAGTAGAATTCTGGCCCGACATCAACGAAATCATACTGTGGTGATTGGTTATAAGCACCTTTCTGAGAGAATAATTGAATATTGCATTGAAAACAAAGAATCTTTTAGCCTCATAGAAGACCATTATGAGTTAGTAGAAGATCTCATTAATGATGGTAAACCTATAGTTGTAGGAGATCCCACCGAAACAAGCAATCTCGAATATGCAAATGTAAAAAGTGCGAATGAAGTTTTTATTACTATTGATGATGTTCGGATAGCTCTAATTTGTACGGAGAAAATACGTAAAATGAATGAGGATTGTCCAATTTATGTAAGAGCATTCGAAGAACATATTCGGGAATATCTTGAACAACCCCCATTAAATGCTTATTCATTTTCTACGTCAAAATGGGCGATGACGGGTATAGAAGAATGGACAAAAGGGAAAACCGGCAATATCATTGTTGTAGGGCGCGATCAATTAACCCATCGAATTGCTTATAATCTCTCCCTACAGCACGGTCGTGAAATCTTCCTTTTTGATGATGAGCATGATGGAATTGAATTCGTTGTAAACGAACGACTGCATATTATAACAGAATTAGCCTATTTTCTAAGTGATTTACAAGCTCATGTAAATTTAGATGAAATTACCCAAGTCTTTATTTGTTGGAAGCGGGATTCAGAATTCGATGAATCGCTTTATCTTGCGTCAAAATTAAATCTCCGTTACCCCCATATCGAGGTGTTTGTACGAATATTTGACGAAGAACTCATAGATTTGGTAGAAAAAAATAACGCGAAAACATTCTCAACGTCAAGTAATGCGTTTGAAATGCTTCAAAAAGAAGTCAGGTCAGATTCTGCAATCGCATCTAGAGAAAATTAATTAGTTTTACAAAAGTATTTTTTATTTTTTCCTTTTCTACTATTATTAATACCCCAGGTGTTCAAAATTAACGATAAATGGAATTTTTTATTTATATTTACAGATCAGCAGAGAGCTGATCATTTAAGTTGTTATAATAACAACATGGTTTTGAAAACCCCTAATATCGATAGTATAGCTAAAGAAGGAATTAAATTTACAAACTTCTACTGCAACAACCCCATATGCATGCCCAATAGAAGTACGATATTTACAGGACAATATCCGTCAGTTCATGGGGTGACCACTAATGGGCGGAACCTTCCAAAGGATACAAAAACCTTCGTTGATATCCTCTTAGAATCCGGACTTTATCACACCGCAAGTTTTGGAAAGATACATTTAAATTATTTTGGAGCTCCTTCAGGCGAATTTGAAACTCCGATTGAAAGCCAAGAATATGCTCAAGCAAAAAATTATTCCAAATTAAGTAATATATCTCCCTATTTTGGATTAAAGGAAGTGAAACTTATTTCTGGTCATGGAACTTTTTGTGGACATCCTGATTACATCAATTGGGTGAAATCAAAAATAAGTCAAGACCCAACTTTAGCGAAACCACTTAAAATAAAACAAAGAAATACTGATGATCTAATCCAAACAAAATTAAATATCAGTTTTGATACTACAGATCCCTTGGGTAAGATACAAGTGCTAAAACATAAATTACCAGAGGAACTTTACTCTACTACTTATGTAAAAGACCATACAATTGACTTCTTCAAAAGATTTGCGGATGGACAATATTCTGAGCAAAATTTTTTTGCCTTCTGCTCTTTTCCTGATCCTCATCATCCCTACACTCCTCCTGGTAAATACTTTGATATGTATAAACCCCAAGATATAATTTTGCCCAAATCTTTCTATGATACTCATGAAAATAGTTCAAGTTTCAATAAAAAGCACTTTAATGAATTACTAAAAAGTGAAGGTACCGAAAAAAAGATCTTTCCTATCCCCAAAGACGTTACAGAAGAGGAAGCTAAACGGGTAATTGCCGCCTCATACGGAATGGAAAAAATGATTGATGATGCAATCGGAGAAATCTTACAAACCTTAAAGAAATATGGTTTAGCTGATAACACAGTAGTTATTTATACTTCTGATCACGGTGAGTTGGGTGGTGATCATCGATTTTTTTTTAAGGGACCCTTTTTATATCAAGGATTAATTAAGATTCCTTTTCTAATTAGTGTTCCAAACATGATTAAGGGACAAGTTGTTGATTCCTTAGTGAGCTCAATTGACATTCCTGAAACAATTT
>JAEOTL010000224.1 GCA_016839845.1 Promethearchaeota archaeon | reverse complement strand
GGACGTTTTAAAGCAGGGAGTTCTGTTAAAATTTTATCTATATGCTCCTCTTTAACATTCATAAAAATGTGAAGCTTTTTTTCTGCTTCAATAACACCTTTTAGGAGTACAAGGATGTCTTTTATTTTTTCTTTTTTCCATTCATCTCGCAAAGAAATTTTATTAGCAATTAAAACCGCAGTGGATATATCAAGTGTTTCTACTACTTTTAAATTATTTGCTTTCAGTGTTGTCCCAGTTGAAGTATTATCAATAATTACATCTACTTCCTCAGGTGGTTTTGCCTCTGTTGCCCCAAATGACAGATATATTTTTACTTTATCGTTTTCACCCCATGTCTTCCATGGTGTTATCACTAATGGAGGTTTATCACCATAAATGTTCCGATAAGTATCATTTTCACTTAAATAATTCATCGATAAGGTTAAATACTCTGTTGAGAGTCTTAAAATCCTCTGTTTATCAGAAAATTTTTGAAGGATATCATCTAAAGTGTTTATCCCATCCCATTCATTAGGGACGCAAAGAACAATTGAAACACCTCCAATCTCCAAATCTGTTAAAATTTCAACGTCTGCTTTAGTTTCCTTTACCCAATCAATTCCAGATATTCCGAGATCAAATCCATTTTCTCCTATAAGATAATTGGGTATCTCCTGTGGTCGTAATAATTTAACGTAAATTTCAGGATCACCTACGGAAGGACGATAATCTCTTCGTGAAGTGAATTTTAACTTTAGGCCAGCTCTTTCAAAAAAGTCTGCCACTTCATCTTGTAAGCTCCCTTTAGGAATTGTTAGCTTTAACACTTTTTCGTTCATTTAAAATCAATAAACAATGTAGATTTAATAATTTAATCATTTAAAGCATGATAGTGTAATTACAAAGTTACATATCCTCATCAGAATGAAAAATATATCTCTGATAATGATTAATTCTTCGTCAATTTAAAAGACTCATCTTGAAAACTTAATTTTTTATTTATGAAAACTATTTTATTTATAGCAAATATATCTTGATTAATTGATATAAATTCAAGTAATTGGAGTAAGTTTTAATATGAATCTAGCGCTCATGTTCAATGTAAAACCTGGGGGAGAAATAGAAGCAATTAAATGGAGTAAAGATAATTTCTTACCAGATATTTCCATAATCGTATTAGATGAAGGTTCTGAATCGTTATTCTTATGGCATGGGGTACAACAGGGATTAGTTGCTAGAAGAACTGCATTAAGACAAGCTGAATCACTTAAAGGGCACGGATATACAGTAGGAAAAAGTATAATAGGTCGGGACATCAAAATTATAAAGGAAATCGATGCTAGAAAGGTAGGAAAAGTTCCGGAAGACACAGACCTAAATAATGATCTTCAAAGTCTTTTGGATCAGAAATTTACAGAACTGAACAATTTCATAATAACATTTCAAGAGGGGGCTGTGGCTCCATTACCTACTACACCGACTGTAAAAGAGGAGCAAAAAGTAATAGTTGACTCGAAAGCTGAAATCAAACCAGAACCTGTATCTTCTGTGTCAAAACCATTACAGCCTGTAACTTATGTACCAAAACCAATAAAGACTGTACCCTCTGAACCAAAACCAATGCAACCAGTGGAACCCATAGAGGCAAATAAACCTGTAGAAACAGGGTCGGAATATGAAGATGTAGGGCCTTTACCTTCTATAAAAGATGCACCGGAAAAGACAGCAACTCCTTCTATCCAAGTTTCAAAATCAAGCTTAACCACAAGTGCTAAAGTGTCATTCGTTTTCGGTGCAATACTTGATCATTTTGATGATATTTGGATTTCAAAGAAGAATGATGGAAGTTACTCCATTGAAGAAATGGATGGACCTATCTGTACCTTTCATTTAAAAGAGGGCAGTAAAATTAACTTTTCAACAAACTCTTTCAATAGAATTGACCCTAAGATAAAAACAGCAATTCAAAAGAAGTTTATTGAACTAACTAAACTTATCTAAGAACCTCAAACCTTATAAAACTCAAAAAAAAAAATAATTTTTATTATTATCTTTTAATTATTTAATAGGTGTTTAGAAGAAATTCTTCAATGATTGTTTATGAAATTCAGCAGTTTATCTCAATTGTTTTCAGAACTTGAAGGAACATCAAAAAGGCTGGAAATGATTGATTTATTGTCGAAATTTTTTGAAAAGATCAAGGAAACGCAAGATTTTCAAGACTTAGATAAAATTATCTATCTATTACAGGGTCAACTTGCCCCCAACATAAAACAGTTTCCCAAAATGGGGATAGCTGAAAAAATGATAATTGAAGCATTATCAGTGCACTCTGGATTAGATGTAAAGAGAATTAAGCAAGTACTAATCAAGCAAGGAGATATCGGGGCCGCAGCAGAGTTAATTTTAACAAAAAAAAAGAAACAAAAATCACTTTTTGATTATAATCAATCTGAGGAAACACCAAAGTCCTCTCTAATAATCTCAGAATTATACTCAGAATTAGAAAAAATTGCTTTATCTGAAGGATCAGGATCCCATGATATCAAATTAGGTATTTTAAGAGGTTTAATGAGGAGAAGTTCCCCTCTAGAAACTAAATACATTTTACGGGTTATTACATCTACGCTGAGAGTAGGTGTTCAATCACCAACTATAATTGAAGGGCTTGCTCAAGCATTTACAGGAACAAGGGAAAGCAAAGAATTTATTGAGAAGGCTTATAGTTTATATCCCGATTTGGGTGAAGTCGCAATAGTTCTAGCAAAACAGGGATTGGAGGAAGTGAAAAAAATCAATATAGACTATGGAACACCAATCCTTAGTATGCTTGCTTCGAGAGAAATCTACACTGAATTTGTAAATAGACTTGGGATACCTTTCGTAGCAGAATACAAATTAGATGGAGAAAGACTTCAAATCCATAAAGATGGGGAAAAGGTCATCTTATTTTCACGAAGATTGCTTGATATCTCTGAACAATATCCTGATGTTTGTAATGTAGTTCTACAAAACGTAAAGACTGAAAGGGTAATATTTGAAGGAGAAGTCGTGGCTATGGATCATGTTTATGAGAAGATGTTACCATTTCAGGTTTTAAGCAAAAGACGGAGAAAATACGATGTTGACGATATTTCTAAAGAAATCCCCGTCTGCTTATTTGTTTTTGATTTGTTAAAAATTGGGGATGAAGCTTATGTTGATAAAACATTACCTGAAAGACGTAAAAAATTGGAGGAAATTATAGAACCAAGGGATGAATTACGTTTAGTAAACTCTACGTTGATAAATTCTACTGAAGAACTTGTAGATTTCTTTAACCAGGCTAGAAATGATGGAACTGAAGGAATAATGGCAAAAACTATCCAAGAGGAATCAACTTACCATGCGGGGAACCGGGGATATCTCTGGTTAAAATTAAAAAGCTTAGAGGGTGGAAAATTAAAGGACTCAATAGATGTGGTCCTAGTAGGCGCGTTCTACGGTAAAGGTCGGAGAACTGGGGTATTGGGAACCTACATCGGTGCGGTTTATGATCCTGAAAACAACAAGTTCATAGCATTCACTCGATTTTTTTCCGGTTTAACAGATGAATTGTCTGATTCCTTAACTAACGAAATGGAAAATATTACGGTTGATAAAAAACCTAGTAATGTAATATGTGAAGATACTCCGGATATATGGCTAAATCCTGAGGTTGTAATGGAAATTACGGGCGATGAGATCACTGTAAGTGATAAATTTGCCACCCTAGGATATTCTATGAGATTCCCTGTGTTTCAGAGATTGCGTCCTGAGAAAGGGCCGTTGGAAATAACTACAGTAGAGGAAATTAAAGAGTTATATAAGACTCAGTAGTAAACAAAATAATTTTCTAGTATTTAATTTCGTCTTCAATACACTCTAATTTTCTTAGATATTTTGGGATAGTTCTAATATAATTTTCCCCTAAATATAATTTTTTTAAAGAAGTTAGTGATTTTAGAGATTTGGGAATAGAGTCAAGTTCATTCCTAGATAAATTTAAATACTGAAGAGAAGTAAGATTTCCAATTCCCTTTGGGATTGTTGTTAATTTGTTATCACTTAAATTGAGATATTCTAAAGATTTAAGATCTTTTATACTTTCTGGGAGCTCAGTTAATTCATTTCTCTCTAAATCTAGAGCTTTTAGGGAAGGTAGAGATCCAAATGAATCAGGTAAGTTTTGAATATTATTCCAACTTAGGTTAAGGACTTCTAATTTATCAAGAAATGCAATAGAATTGGGAAGATTTACCAGTTGGTTATCATGTAAATTCAATTCTTTTAAAGAATTTAATCGTCCTATTGTATCCGGTAATGTCTTCAATTGATTTAACCTTAAATTCAATGTTTCTAGATTGATAAGATTTCCTAAGGAACTCGGGAGATGACTAAGCTCATTTTTCCACAATAATAGTTCTTTAAGTGATTTCAAGTATCCTATTTCCTCGGGTAGCGCATTTAAATTATTAACATTAACATTTAGTATTTCAAGTGAACTCAATACACTTATCCAATCGGGAAGTTGCGTAAGTTGGTTATATCTAAGAATCAAGGTTTTTAAATGAGTTAAATTCTTAATTACATCAGGTAGTCGAGTCAAACCCTTAAATATGAAATCTAACTCAATAATCTTGCATTCATTAAGTTTTGAATTTAATCTCCAGAATGATTTCTCAAGATAAATAATTGAAAAGTAATTAATTAATACATCCGCTAATTCTGAATTGGAGAAATCTTCAATATTTTTTGATCTACATATAGTCTCAAACCCAATCACAAAATCTTTGTTATTCATTCCTTCAATTTCAGTTAGTAGACTTGATGATGCAAAAGGATCTGAATCTCTTGCTAAATTGTGTAAAATATCAATTAATATTAAATAGATTGTATTCAAACAAAGAGGGGATTCATCGTGAGCAAGAGACCATTTCATTGGTTCTAATATTCTGTCTAAAAAATTATTTCTCAAAGTAATAGCCGCAGAATTCCTAATCAAATCATTTGAGTCAGAAATTAGTAAATGTTCAAGAACTTCAAAAGATCTCTCATCTCCAACTCTAATATTATCCAATTGATTAATGCACTCAATCCGAGTTTTGTTATTATCAGTATTTTCAATTAATGATAACAACAATTTAGTTGCGGCAAGCTTATCTATTTGGTTTTGAGAATATTCGTTAATAATCTTTTTAGGCGAGAGTTCCATTATTTTTAGAAAATAGATTCTAACTTTTTAAATTACTCATTTAATTTGCAAATAGAAACAAGCTAGAGTTTTTTCCATCTCAAAGTTTAATTTCAAGATTATTCTTTCTCTTTAATTCTCTTAGTGAAGAAGGAATATCTTTGATTCTGTTGAAATTCAAATCTATGACTTTGAGTGATGAAATTGTTTTTATTGACTTAGGTAAATCCTCAAGTTTATTACCCCATAAATTCAGTTCTTCTAAAGATGATAAATCCCCTATCCACTCTGGAAGGGTCTTAAATTCGTTCCAACTTAGATTTAAAGATTTTAATGATTTCAGATTTCGTATAGAAGATGGTAGGTCAGTTAATTGATTATTCCTTAAATTTAGTTTTTCAAGAGATTTCAATGACCCCATTGACTCTGGAATTTCAAGTAATTTATTATCATACAAATCTAAAACCTTTAATAAGGAAAATATTCCAATCCAGCTTGGGAGAATTGAAAATTTATTTCCGCCTAATCCAAGTTTTTTGAGTAATTTAAGATTTTCCAGGCTGTCTGGAATTGTCAACAACCCATTCCAACCCAATTCTAGCTCTTTTATAGATCTACTTAGTTTCATAGATATAGCGTTTATTTTGTTACCATGAAGATCGAGAGTATTTAGTGAAGATATCATTTCTATTGAGTTAGGAAGATTAGAGAGAAAATTGTTTCTTAAATTTAAATTTTCAAGTGATTTTAGCTTTCCAATAGATTCCGGAAGTGATCTTAATATATTCGATTTCAAATTTAAGCTTTTAATGGAAGGAAATTTAATTAATTCTGGGAGTCTATTTAGTTTGTTATAACTTAAATCCAGATATTCCAAGTAAGAAATTATTATTTTGGGAAGTTTCGTTAAGTGGTTAAATCGTAGATCACATGTTTTAAGACTTTTTAAACTAAAAATTGAAGGAAGAAAATCTTCTAATTTATTCAAATTCGGGCTATATCTCTCAACATTGGAGAGATCAAGCTCAAGTACAAAACCTAAGTTGTCAGATTTGAATTTGAAGTACCCAAAGGATTTCTTGAGCATTGCGATAACATAATAATTTATTAGAATTTCAGCAAGCACCTCAGTAGTGAACCTTTTAATCTCTGGTAATGAATCTTGTTGATTTGAGGAAAATGATCTTTTTTGACTTATAATTTTATTAGATATCACAGATTTAGCTTTCTTAGAGTTAGATTCTCCAATAGCGCGTATTATTGTTGTTAGGCATTGCAATGAAGTTTCATGTTCGAGAGCCCATATAAATGAATCTAAACATTTATCTAGATAATGGTTTTTTAGAACCACACATGTAAGGCTTCTAATCTCCTCATTAAAATCAGAAATTAGTAAATGTTCTAAGAATTTGAAAGTTTTTTCATCGTCTATTTGAATTTTATCCAGAATATTAAGACTTTCTATTCTTGTTTCGATGTTTTCAGCATTATCGATTAATGTCAATAAAAGCTCTGTAGCAAAAAGTCTATCTAAATCACCATTTATAAAATCTTTATAGATTGCTTTTGGAGTTAGTGGCATTTAATAACAACAAATAATTATGTTAAGGTTTAAATTCTTTCTATCACCATTCCACCTAAACGAATTGGCCCACCTGTCGAATTATAGATTTTTTCAGCCTTTCTCAACTTTGACTTGCTATGAGAATAAATTCTGAAAACAAGATCCCCTTCTTTTATTTTTGCTCCTTGTTTTTTTATTATTTCTACACCAGAACTCTTTGAACTTGGACATCCAGCAGTTTTTGCTATTTGGTTGATAATCGAGTTATTCACATCAACAATATAACCCTCCTTTGATGCGAAAAATTCTTTTAGATGAGGACCTAGTTCAATATCTTCAGGTTTAATATCTGGATTTCCTCCTTGAGCTTCAATGATTTTTCTCATTTTTTCATAGGCTTTACCAGATTTTAAGATTTCCTTTGCCATACTTTGACCCATCCCTTTTTGAGCTTTTCCGCTCATTTCTAAAAGAATTCCTGCTAAATCTGTGGATTTCTCTATTAACGAATTAGGGCCTGCAGAATAATCCATGAGCAATTCTAACGCTTCTTTAGCCTCTATTGCGGGACCTACTGCATGACCTATTGGTTGATGAGCCAGAGTCAATGCACACTCCGCTTCGATTCCTACATTACCTGCAATTTCTTTAAATAAATATGCAAATTGTTCTCCATTAACTGGAAGAGGAAATTTAGTTCCTCCCCCCACAGGGATATCAAGAACAAGCTTTTTAACACCAAGGGACAATTTTTTTGTTAAAATCGATGGAATCATAAGACCTATTGGATCCATATGGAGAGGACGTTCAATTTCAATCAATACATTATCTGCAGGAGCTGTTTCTAGAGCGCCACCCCAGATTATACAAGCATGTTCCTCCGAAACTATTTTATTTAATTCAGCGGGACTGAAAGAAACAGGTGCTAAAACCTCCATTGAATCAGCAGTTCCTGAGGGAGAGGTTATTGCTCGAGTTGAAGATTTTGGAATTATAAGACCAGCTGCTGCTACTATTGGAACTATAATGAGAGAAACTTTATTACCTGGAACGCCACCATTCAGCAAAACCGACTAAACGCAGGTTTTTGTGCTGTGTTTATCATAAACATCCATCCCAAAGTAAAAAATTTCCCCACTCCGTGTCTCTGCTAAAGTGAGAGCTGTCATTTCTTCATTATCCATACCGTTAATCGATACGCCAGTTATAAAAGCTGCTAAATCAATTCTAGATAAAGATCCCGAAACAGCATCAGAGATTATACTATTTATTTCCTCGCTTGTCAATTTCTGTCCTTTAATTTTTTTTTGAATATATTTAAAGGAATCTGGAGGCTCTGCGGGTTTTACGGATATTGTCGTCCCATTTTTCAGTTCTTTTTTCTCTCGAAATATATCTAGAAAGATCCCGATCTCCCCCGGATTTACAACTGTATTCGAATAATCTATCTGAATAATTGCAGTCCAATATTTATCTTCTAAGGATCTAGAACCAATGTTTTTAATAAAAATACGTTCTCCTGCTTTCTGTCCTAATTCCAATGCATCTTTGATATTTAATACAACATCTTTCTCATTTCCCGTCTCAAAATTAATTTCTTTTACTTTAAGCTTCAAACTTTCACCTAAATTTAGTATTATATAAAGATAGAAGAGAATAGAGATTAATAATGTTATTCTTGAATCTCTTTAATGGAATTTTGTAAGAAAATTAGTTGAATTTTAATAAAAAAATCCAAATTAAAATAAACAAATTAATATTTAATAATAATTAATATTTTGATTTATCGGGTCCAGAGATATGAATAAGTTTGAAAAAGTACAAGAAATATTGAAGGAATTAAATGGAGATGGGTGGTTAATAATTTCTAGTGAAGACAGCGACATAAATTCGCGGTTTTTGCTAGGTGTTGAATCACACGCCCGTCATTATATTTTTGTTGGAGTAAACGGTGACCATAGAGTTCTTGCAGTAACCATGGAAGCTGCTATGATAGAAAAATCCTTAAAAAAGAATGGGATAAACGCAAAAGTCGAATCATATAACTCATTAGTTGAATTAAAATCAAAATTAAAGCTTTTGATTGATAAGCCACGAATTGCTTTAAATTACGGAGAAAATCTTTTTACACAGAAAGGAACAGCTTATGCTGATTATTTACGAGTGGGAGACTACTTTGCAGTGAAAGATCTAGCTCCCGAAACGGAATTTTTCTCTTCAGCTCCAATAATATATGAGCTGAGGTGCATTAAATCACAAGAAGAGCTAAAAGATCTCCGTAATGTTTGTAAAGCAACAATTGAAATTTTAGAATCAGTTCCAGATTTGGTACAAAAAGGAATGACTGAGCAAGAGCTCAAAGCAGAAATAGAATATCAATATATGAAATTGGGAAGACCTTCATTCCCTGCAATAGTAGGGAATGGGGAGAATTCGGCTGACCCTCATCATAATACCTCATCTAAAAAAATTGAAGAAGGTGTATTGCTTATTGACACAGGATTGCAAATAGATCAAATGTGTTCAGACTTAACGTGGACTTATTGGATAGGTAATAATCCTTCTAATGATTTTCTTAAGGCTTATGAAGCTATTTATAATTCAAAGGAGGTTGCAAATAAGTACTTAACAGATAATACTCCGAATTGTCTTCCAGCTCAAAAGTGTCGAGAGTATCTAGCTGAAAAAGGCTATGATCATGAAAAATTGTTCTTCCATGGTTTTGGGCATTCACTAGGATTCGAAGCACATGATATTGGTGCTAGAATTAGTTGGAAGGTAAATGAAGAATTTACTCTTAAAGAAAATATGGTCTATACTAGTGAACCCGGTTTATATTGGAAGGAAAAATGGGGTATTAGATTAGAAGATGATATCATTATTGGTAAAAATAAATGTGATCAAGTAACCTACATTCATAAAGACCCAATTACAATATAAAACCATTCTAAACTATAATTTTATCGGTAATGGAAATTCTATGGAATCCTCAATAAGGTTCTGATCAGGATCATTAAACTTGCTGGAGATCTTTATGATATAATCACCAGCTTCTAGAGGTTTAAGATTGATTTCCCATTTTATGTTTTCGTTTGATCTAAGTGAATATATCTGCTTATTTAATGTTCCTCTCATAACTTTTATTTGCTCTGGAAATTCTACATCAATATTGAGGTTAAGAGCTTCCCCTTCACTTTTGTTTTCAATAAAAATCTCAAGTGGGAAGGTTTGATCAACAAGAGGAGGTCTTAAATTTTTAATGGAAATACTTAAGGTTGGGGAAGGTGATTTAAGATTTGGTATTAAATGCTCAGAGATTTCAAATAAAAACTTTAGTTCACTATTTAGTTCAATGTAAAGCTGGACTGGTCCAATAAATGGATTTTCCATTTGGAAATGAGGCTTTATTAAAAGATTTATAGCTTTTTTTTGACCTGCTTTTATAACAATAGGGAGATCGGGAATTCTTTGAGAAGTAAGGTTATCAGAGACCGTTTTACTAATTTTTGTTATGGTTAAATCTTCAATTTTATAATTATAGAAGTCTTGTTCTGAGATATAGGATAGGGGATTTGAATCTATATCTAATATTAAAGTAATCATTTCATTTGTGGTATACAATTCCTTGTCAAAACTCAGTTTTGTTTTTAGAGAAGTGCAAGCTTCTGCTATAACTAATGCTTTTTTGGCAAGAAAAGTCTCAGCTTGGAGAAATTTAAAATGTGTGAAATCTCTTTTAATCCTTTCAACATATTTCTCTGTTTTTTCCTGAATAACCTTAGTTAAATTGGTTACAAGATGTACCAGCTCGTTTTCTTTAAAGTAGGTATCATCAACGAGTGTTTTTGCTCTCTTGACTACCTTGAGCCCTTCATCTGGTTCCCCATAAACAAAGTGACACAGATAAGTAAGACATGAGAATAATATATTGTATCGATTTCGATCAGAAGCGCTTTTTAAATAAGGAATGTATTTTATCGCTTCTCGATAGAATTGATTGGCATCTAAAATCTCATCTCTAAAAAGGGATGCAGATCCTGCTTTTCTTAGAAACTCTATTCCGACTGAGTATTTTTCTTCATTTATTGAGCATTTTATAGCACTAATAAAATTCTCTCTCGCGAGCTCAAAATTACCTAAGGATAAATATGAGTCCCCTATAGAACCAAAAATCTTTGCTGCCCTTTTGTATTGCATTGCTTTATATAGCTTCTCTGCTTTCAATGACTGTTTTTCAAGGTCTTTAACCATATTTACTTCACTAAGGTAACTATTTTTATTTCTATTAATTAATTGTAAAATTAAAAATTAAGCAAAGAACTAGCTTTCTTTCTTAATGGAACTAGGATATTAAAAAATTATGGTAAAATTAAATTCCGAAGCCATTACACTATGACTTGTCGTCTTGTGACTATAATTTTTTCACAAGATTCATTCTTTCGGTTTTATTTTTCTTTTTTTTTGTCTTCTGAGGTGTTGGCTTTCTTTGCAGATTTAATAGATTCTTTTATAGGATTTTTTTTTAAATTTCTTATTAATTCTGTAATTCTATTTGCTTCCTCTTGGAACTTCTGTCCCTCAGCAGCACTACAATGAAAGATCTGTACTCTTTCTGGGGAAATACCAGTCGTCTTCAAAATTTCTTTTGTGTATTGTACATTTCTCTCAGCAACTAAGTTCCCCGTTTCATAATCGCATTCCCCGTGGTATCAAGCACCTATTGCAACTCCATCAGCTCCTTTCCCGATTGCCCTCATTATTAGAGAGGGGGTGACGCGTCCTGTACAATTTATTCTAACGGGTCTCAGGGTTGCTGGATATTGGGCACGTATTGTACCTGCCATATCCCCTGCACCATAACCTCATTTCCAACAGAGAAAGGCTAAAATTTTAAGATCATTTTCAGTTTCGCTTGCCATTTTTTTCACCTCTCTATATCTCTTCCAGGATTGCATCAATTTGTTTTTCATATTGAGGTTCTCGATAGTACCGTAGAGTAATTGCTTCAGAAGGACAATTTGCTAGACAAGCCCCGCACCCTCTGCAAAGAATCTCATTTACTTCAGCACCATCTTCATTAACTGTTATCGCTGCATATGGACAGTTAAGCTCGCATAACCCGCATTTAGCGCATTTCTCTTTATCTTCAACCGCTGCTCTGATTAAAAGAATTCGATACTTATCCTTACCCATGAGTCTTGCTAATGAGGAAGCCGCTGCTCGTCCTTGAGCAATTGATTCAACAATCGATTTTGGACCTTGACTTACTCCTGCTAGGCTGATCCCCGGAATTTTTGTGTCGATCGGATTTAATCTGGCATGGAATTCTTTAAAGAACCCATCTTGACTCATCTCAAGTTTTAGCATCTTTTGTATACTTTCTACTCCTTTAGCAGGTACCATTGAAGCTGAGAGGACTACCATATCGAATTCTAACTCTTTTAGACCGCCTGAACTCAAAGTATTCTGTAGTACGATTTTGAGGTTGTTAGTCTTGGGATCTTCTTTTATTCTGCTGATGTTTGTTCGAATGTATTTAATTCCTTCTTTTCGCGAAAGGGTGAAATACTCTTCGTAATCCTTACCTGCAGCTCTCATATCCATATAAGCAACAGTAATATCTGAATCTGGTGAGTGTTGCTTTATTAATTTGCTATTCTTGATAGAGATCATACAACAAACTCCTGCACTACAGTATGTATTCATATTGAGATCTCTTGACCCTACACACTGAATGAAGAGAATATTCTTAGGTTCCTTTCCATCCGAAGGTCGAACAAGATGTCCTAGAGTAGGACCGTTTGGAGCGAGTATTCTTTCGAGTTTTAATTGGGTTATTACATTAGGATATTGATTATATCCCAAATAGCCAGTAGGGGGTTCAAATTCATCCCACCCCGTCGCCACAATAATCGAACCAATGTCCAATTCAACAACTTCATCTTCCTGATCAAAATCTATCGCTTCTACCTCACAAGCCTTCTTACATAACTCGCATTTTATACATCTATCCATATCGATTTGAGCTAATGAAGGAACTGCTTGTGCAAATGAAGAATAAATTGCCTTTCTGGAATCAAGGCCCTCATTAAATTCGTTGTATCCAAATGCAGGGCATACCTCCCAACAAGCCCCACAACCATTGCAATCGTTATTGACATATCTAGCTTTCTTCCGAATTTTAACTTTAAAGTTTCCTACAAATCCTTCAACATCTTCTACGCTACTATATGTATAAATATTGAGTCCAGGTGTTCTTGCTGATTGTAACATTACTGGTCCCAGTATTCATATGCTGCAATCGTCGGTGGGGAAAGTCCGGTCTAGTTTTGCCATTTTACCCCCGATTGTAGGTTTAGTCTCCACCAAATGTACTTCAAATCCTTCTTCAGCTAAATCGATCCCAGCAGACAATCCTGCTACACCACCACCAATAATTAGAGCTTTTTTTGTAATGTCCACTTCTTTAATTAATATTTTTTCTAAAACAGAAGCCCTTGCTACGGCAGATTTAATAGCGTCTTCAGCTACCTTTCTGGCACCTTCTCTATCCTGTCTATGAACAAAGGAAGAATGCTCACGTATATTTGCAAATTCTAAATAAGAAGCATCAATCCCTATGGACTCGAGTACACTTTTAAACACGGGTTCGTGAGTCTTGGGGGTACATGAGCCAACTACAAGTCTATTTGCATTTGATGCAGTCATGATTTCCTTGATGTATTCAGCACCGGGTTCAGTTCACAAGCTAATATAATCAACTGCTTCAACTACGTTAGGGAGTTTCTTCGTGAATTCTGCTAGTTCTTTAGTAGCAATAATCTCTGCAATATTTAGACCTCATTGACAAATAAAAACCGCAATTCTTGGAATATTCATGTCGTCTTTAATAACGTCGTCTTTAGTTTCTACCATTGCATGTCTTACCTTTCTAACTTTATATTTTCCTCCAATTTACTAGTTAAATATTTTGTAACTCTAAATCTTGCATTATAATTAAATAAATTTAAATTAAAAATTAGTTATTATTTTTAAAAACCATTTTAAAATTTAATTTAGCCATTAAATTTTTCAAGGTTTTTTATTATTGGAGGTACTAAGAATGTATCAGATGGGACTCCCTTCAGGATTAGATATCCCCAGTATTATCATTACTGTCGTATTAGTAATAGGAGGTATAATTCTTTTAAAAATAGGGTTGTCAATAACAAAGGCACAGGAAAAAAAAGACTGGAAGTGGGTTGCTGGTAGTTTTGCAATTCAATTTGCTGTGGCATTTTTTATTGGTTCTCCTTTAATGATATTGGGAATAAGTGGAGATGTCGAAGTTGATGGTGGAGCAATAATCCCCGTTGTTTTAGTGGCAGCTTTTATAGATTTTAACTTTATTAATGTTCTTCATAAGGTTGGCATGAAGAGGTCACTCATTATAATGATTCTTATAATCGGTCCGATAGTAGGAGCATTATATCTAATTGGACAATTATTACCAAGTTTACTTTTTTAAAGTTTCTCAAGAACTTGATTGATATTCTTGTTCATTTCAATAACTTTATCTCGTGCAGCTTTTCCAAACATTTCCTGCTTATAGGTGTCATTTTGGTTGTAATTGTAAATAATATTTCGGGAGGAGTTTACTAAACCTCCCAAACCTTCCTTAGTAAATCCATGTTTAATGTCTTCAGCCTGGGCTCCTTGAGCACCATAGCCAGGAATTAATATAAAGGATTTTTCTACAGTTTCTCGAATCTTTTGTAATTCAAGGGGGTAAGTAGCACCTACAACGGTGCCTAGATTTGTAAAATTAGAAAACGAAGGTAATTCATTAGCCCATTCATTTACTAATTCGGCCATCAGGATATAATTTCTTTTTAAAACCTGGTTATTCACAGTATATTCCGTAATTTCATTAGAAAGATTCTGTATCTTGATACTAAATAAATCTTGAAATTCAGAGCTACTAGGATTTGATGTTTTTACGAGTATAAATAATCCTTTTTCCTTATATTTTATAAATGGTTTTATGCCATCAATTCCCAAATATGCATTTAACGTACAGGCATCTGCATTATAATTTCTAAATATTGAATATGCATATGCTTCTGATGTAGATCCAATATCATTTCTTTTTGCATCTAATATCACTAATAGGTCATTTTTGTGGGCATATTTAATTGTTTCTTTTAAGGCGTTTAAAGCCTCATACTTCTCATAAAAAGCAATTTGAGGTTTGACAATAGGAATTAGATCAAATGTGTTTTCTATTAAACCTTTATTAAATTCAAGAATAATTTTATTGGGATCCTCTAATTCCTTAATAAGGTATCTAGGAATTTCTCCTTCATTATCCATCCTGGGATCTAATCCCATTGATACTACACTTCTTTTTTCCTTTATTAATTGAATTAATTTCTCAATAAAATACATCTTATTGCTTACAACTCTCTTTATTAAATAAAATTTGATTCAAAATATATTTATATTAATTAATTTACATTTCTTCATATTCATCAATAATTAAGTAAATCTCATCGGTTACATCCCTGATGTCAACCGATTTCTGCTCTTCGGTGATCATATTTCTTATAACAACAGAGTTCTCTTTTACTTCTTCCGGGCCTATAATTACCGAAATAATAACACCCAGCTCATTTGCCTTTTTTAATTGATTTTTTAAATTTTTAAATCGATAATCGACAATACATGGGAAATCTTCATTTCGTATAATCCGGGCAAGTTCAATTGTGTATGCTGATACTGTGTCATTCACAGAGGCTAAATAGATTGTATTGGTGAAATCTTTTTTACTAGCTTCTTCAGGAATTAGATCATATGTTTTTAAAAATAAAGATAGCATCAACACACCCATCCCAAATCCAATACCTGAAATCTTGTCATCTGAGTAGAGGGAGAGTAGATCATCATAACGCCCACCTCCAAATATGGATCTACTATTTTCTGTTCCGGTATCAAACACTTCAAAAACGATACCTGTGTAGTAATCTAATCCTCTCACAACTTTAGAAGAAAAAGCACAATAGTCAGAAATACCCGCGTCTGCTATAAGCTTCTGAAATTTAGTTAGCTCAATATATCCTTCAGAATCATAAAATGTTTCTGGAATAGTTTTAAAGCTATTTAATAAATTTTCAATATTATTAGCGTCCTTTAACTTGAACATACTTTGGATGACTATTTCGCTGCTAAATGAATCTATTACATATTTTTCAAATTCGCTCTCCTCCATTTTATCAGATTTATCCAAGACTTTATACACCAGAGGTAACTTATCTTCTGGTAAGTTTAGTACATATCTGCATAGAGCATCAATAAACCTGCGGCTGTTGTAATAAATTTGGAACTGTTCTGATGTTGCTCCGAATTCAGTGAAAATATCAATAATAATATTGAAAATTTCCAGTTCAGCATAAAGGCTAGTCTCTCCTAAAATATCAAAATTAAATTGTTTAAACATTCTACGCCTACCTCTCTGTGGGCGTTCATATCTAAAGCATGTTGGATTTGAGAACCATCTTATTGGTTTTTTAAGTTCTTGGCTTTTTCTTGCGATCATTCTAGCTAAAGAAGGTGTTAGTTCTGGAATTAAAATGAGCCTTTCTCCTTCTTTTTTCTCCACTATAAAAGATTGCTCGTTTACAAGTTCATCAGAGGACTTCGCAGCAAAAATTTCAACAGGCTCTAAAAGAGGACTTTCAAACTCATCATAGCTGTAAAGTTCAGCGATGTATTTAATATTATCAATTATCCAATTTACCTCGCGTAATTCTGAGGGGAATAAGTCTTTCATTCCTCGTAGGGGTTCTTTTGAATATTTCTTTGACATTTAATCATCAGTATATTGGTTTACTTAATTATAGAATGAAACGCATACTCGCAAATATTTTTTTCTATTTGACAATAAGATTTTTCTTTTTTCATAAATAGAATAAACTATTATACAAATTTCACTTAGAAAAATTTGATTTTTTGATTTTTCTACAACATTGGGGAGATATTTATGTCTCAAGAACAAATTTTTAAGGATATTGCAGACTCTATTGTTAATTTAGACGAGGACGTAGCAGTGGGATTAGCAAACAAGGCAATTCAAAATAATATGAACTTAATGGAAGTAATAGAAAAAGGTTACGCGGCGGGAATAAGAAAAGTCGGAAATTTATGGGAAGAAGGAGAATTTTTTCTCCCAGAATTAATGCGAGGGGCCCAAATTATGCAAAAATGCTTAGACTTGTTAATGCCATATCTCGAAAAGGGATCAGAAAAATCAACCCTAGGCACGGTCGTAATTGCAACAATTGAGGGAGATATTCATTCGATAGGTAAAACTATTGTAGGTACAATGTTAAGAGCTTATGGGTTTGATGTTATAGATTTAGGGGCTGATGTTCCCGTTGAAAGAATCATAGAAGTTGCGATTGAGAAAGAAGCAGACATTATTGGGATTTCAGCCCTCTTAACTACAACAATGTTTGGTCAAAAGAAAGTAATTGAAGCTCTAAGAGAAAGAAATATGTTAGGGAAGTTTAAAGTTATATTGGGAGGAGCTCCAGTGACAAATTCATGGGTAACCGAATGTAATGCAGACGGGTTTGCTGAAAATGCAATAGATGCGGTAAAATTAGTAAAATCTCTAATGGGAAAATGAAAATTACACAATAAAGTGAGAATGACTATGATGTTTAATGAATGGTTAAAAGATAAATCAAAAGTAATTCTTTTTGATGGTGGATTCGGAACAGAACTGATCAAGCGCGGTTTAAAACCAGGAACGCTTCCTGACAAACTCAATATTGAAAAACCAGATATGATTAAAGAGATTCATAAATCGTATTACGATGCGGGTTCTGATATGTGTCAAACTAATACATTTGGATCGACCCCATTAAATTTACGTCGTCATAACCTTGAAGGAAGAATTGGAGAAATAATTGAAAAGGCTTTGGATAACATAAAAGAAGTTTGTCC
>JAEOTL010000223.1 GCA_016839845.1 Promethearchaeota archaeon | reverse complement strand
TCTCATTTTGGGGTCTGGTCTGGTGAAGATTTAAATTTCTATATTGACGAAATGGAGAAATTTCATTTTGATACCAAAAATTCGATAATCCAGTGGTATAAAGAGGGACTTTCCAGTAGAGAATTAACGCTTAAGTATCTTGAGAAATTTCTTCCAAAAGCTAAAATATTAGAATATGACATGTTAGACAATTTAGAAATGAATGTAAAATGGCTTATAGAAGGTTTGAAAGGAAGTGGTTTTATTTAAAAGAAATTCTAATATAAACTTCATAAATTATCAAAAATAAGAATTATTTAACCAATGAATTTGTAAGGAGTTGACAAAATGACAAGTTTAGATTTAAATGCTATTGGGAAAGAATCAAAAGAAGTACCTTTTAAATATAATTGGAGAGATGTTATCCTTTATAACTTAGGGATTGGGGCTCAACCCGATGAATTACCATTTGTTTACGAAAGAACTCCTGGGGGGGTAAAAGTCTTTCCTAGCTATGCTTGCATAGTTGCGGGGGTAGGGTTTGCCAATATAAGACTAAGCCCCAAAGGAATTGACGGTCCTCGATTTATTCATGGAGAGCAAATGATCAAGATGTACAAACCCTTCCCAACTGAAGCAGAAATATTGGTTAAAGCCGTTTGTGAAAACATGTATGATAAGGGTAAAGCCGCAGTTATACACACTAAGATCTCCGGGAGAATGAAAGATGGTTCTCAGATTTTTGATGCGAAATATGTCCATTTCTATATCGGTGAAGGTGGTTGGGGTGGTGATCGCGGTCCAAAAGCAGAACCATTGAATCCTCCGGAAGGAAAAGATCCTGATTTCAGCATTTCATATAAAACGAACATAAATCAAGCTGCTCTATACCGATTGAATGGTGACTTCAATCCACTCCACTTAGATCCCGTATTGGCTAAGAGTAGTGGTCGATTTGAGAGACCAATCCTTCATGGATTATGCACTTACGGGTTTGCTACAAGAGCTATTGTTTATGGTTCGTGTGATGGTGAGGTTTCACGATTTAAGGAATTTAATGCACGATTTACAAGTGAAGTATATCCTGGAGAGACATTAACAACCGAAGGCTGGAAGGATAACGGACGATATATTATTCAAGTGCGAACCGAAAGAGCAACTGTTTTAGGTAACGCTTATGCTATTGTAGAATAGGTTTAATTTTCATTTTTTTTTCATTTCTTTTTTTGAGAATAATAAGTTCTAAATAAAGATTTAATATTAAATTAAATCATACCAAGCATTACTTTGTTGAATAAAATTGTTAATATTTATGAAATAAAAAAGAAGAAATAAAATTCCTATTTATTAATTTTTACGAGGAGGGAGCATTCTTACCATCCTTGGACCCTCTATAAGAGATATGGCTTTTTCAGAGCAGTGATAAGCGCACACGCCGCATCCTGCACAATACTCCTCAACTCTTTCAGCGATGTTATCATCATTTAACTCAATAGCTTTGTTGTAACATAAGTCTACGCAAATTCCACAGCCTATACATAAATCCTCATCGATGCTTGCTAAATAATTAGTTTCATTAACGACTGGAAAAATCAGGCAATCTCGAGCGGTCATACAGCAACAATTACAACAATTACAGATTGCAACTTCTTCGGCTGAGGAGTTACCGTATTTATGATATGCTTTATGGACTAATCCCGCATCCTCACATTTTTTCAAGATTTCTAATGCTTCCTTTTTTGATACCATTTTGGAGAAACCATGATTAGACGTGTGTCTTGCTGATTTCCCTAAAGTCATACAACTTGGTGTGATTTCAATCATTTTACAGGGGTTACCTAGGAATTCCTGATGGTTACGGCAATAACAATTTCCTACTGCAATGTCATCATATTTTTCAATAAGCTCTCTAATGTATTGAGTTGGTAATATTTTTTCTTCGGGAACTTCTAATTCTTCATTCACAATTACGTTAATTTCTTCACGTGTTTCCAAATTTTCTAATATCGGGACAGTACGATCTTGGGGTGGCATGCGATTCACTGCGGCACTATATCCATCATATTGAGATTGGACAATTTCACTATGCTCTTCATTCAACTCACCGAATAGCTTTGCTAATCTATAATTTTCCTCTTTTTTTTCAAGATCGTTCATAAAGATATATTCAAATTGCCTGTGAAATGGGAACATTTGATATACCATTACCCCACTGCGATTCGGTTGGTTAATTATTACACCCATTTTTGCTAGCGCATCAGCTTTTTTTAATATTTCTTCTTCAGATAACCCACTACTCTCTTTTAATTGTTCCATAGTTTGAGACTTCTGTTTCTCAAAGGCCATCATGAAATCTA
>JAEOTL010000222.1 GCA_016839845.1 Promethearchaeota archaeon | reverse complement strand
TTCATGTGTCCTAATAGTGCACATATTGACTATCTTTTAGATCTTACGAAGGAAGTTATAAGGAATTATTCTATACAAGGTTTTTTTGCTGATTACATCAGATATGACAATGCTTTTTCTGACTTATGTGCATGTGAGCGCTGTGTAGAAAAGTTTCGAGAAAAATACGGAAAAAAACCAAAATTACTTAGAAGTAGAGAGTGGTATGACTTTAAATCTAATACAATTACAGCATATGCCTTGAAGCTTCACAATTCAATAAAATCAACAGATCAAAATTGTATGTCAGGGTGGTTTTGCCTTCCAGGACCAAGAAAATTTCTCTCCCAGAAACGACTTGGTCAAGATTGGACCGCTTTATCATCAATATTAGATATTTCTTCCCCAATGGAATATCCTTATCTGATGGGAACTCGAGATGATGGCTATTATTGGGGGAAAATAGGTGATTTTTTTTATTGGTATTTTATTAGAAATATGAAAAAAAGAGCTAAAGAGTATAAAAGTCCTGTTTTGGCTATAACCAATTCGGTAGAATGTAGAACTGATGAAATGGTAAAGCAACTGAGAACTTTTGATTTTGGAGCAGGAATTGCGGTTTTTAAGTATTATGGGACAACAGAAGAGCAGTGGGATGCTTTAAAACAGTATGCCGAAACTGAGATTGGGGTAAAAAATTTATCTTTTGGAAACAATAGATGAATTTAACTTGGATTACTTATACTACTCATTTAATAATGCTTAAAAGTTAGGTTATTACTTTGGAAAGGGATCAAAACCTTACAGAAGAAGTCAAAGAATATTGCAAGAAGATTGGTATAGATGTTGTAGGCTTCGCAAACCCAGATTTATTTGATCGATTTCAAGAACAGCATAGACCTCAGACTTTTTTAAAAGATGTGAAAACTGTTATTGTTATTGGATTTCATTTATATGACTTGATACTTGACGCATGGAATTATATTCCGGATGAAAACAGGAATTATCAATTTGCAGATTCGATTATAGAGAATTTTGCAAATAGGGTAAAAAGATACCTAACGAAGAAGAGCTTTGAATCTGTAGTTATCTCATATGCACCAGGATTATTTTTGAAGGATTCTGCTGCATTAGCAGGAATTGGCCCAATAGGTAAAAATAATTTGTTAATTACTCCAAACTTTGGATCACAAGTAAGATTACGGGCAATTGTCACAAATGCTCCGTTAATTTGCGGGGATCCCATCCAAGAAAATAAATATTGTGAAGATTGTGAGAAATGTATCACAGAATGCCCAGCAAATGCGTTCGTTGATGGGAAATATACAAAAAAAATTTGTGATGAATGGGCAAGAGCTAATTGGAAATATTTATCCCCGCATACAGTAGTGTGGTGCAATACTTGTATTGAAGCCTGTCCATTTACTAAGAAACCGGCTTAATTGATACAGAAACGGCAGCATTGCACATTATGATTTGATCTGATGTGTCCCCTAATTCTTTAATCATCATACCCCTAGCAAGTAAGCCTCCTGATACGATTTCTATAGATTTCACTCCAAAGGGAATGGTTTTTAACACCTTATCTCCATCGATACTATCTGGATATGGGGCTCCGATTTTAACATGTACTAGCATCCGCGCTAAATCTTTGGGCTCTGTTATACCACAAATATCTGATAATCCAGTTAAACAATTATTAGCGATTGCATTCTTAACTGCTTTAATTGCAGCTTGAGTACAATCATTATCATGTCCATGTTGGTCAACTCCTGTTCCTAGCTCTGTTAAAAAACGCTTATTCATTAATTATTCCACATTAAGAAATTTTTTTGATTTTAAAAAATATCTATATTTCTCTCATCAAAAACTTTTATTTTTTAGGATAAAATAATAACATATTAAACTTGAATGGGGTAAGTTACAATAAATGTATGAAATTGACGAGTCTGTTTATCAACGTTTCGAAGCCAAAAATAATATGCTTTTTAGACGCTTATGGGATAAATCATTGCCAACTTATAGGCAGATGTTCCATACAAATATTATGAAACATATCCAATCTGGCAATGAGGGATACACACACCTTGATTTTGGGTTTGTTGAAGCGGGATGGACTGTATACGAAAAATTTCCCCTTGCATTTGCATGGACTAGGGATACTCAATATGGGAGTGAGTATGGAACAGAATGGCAGAAATCAAAAGTACGAATCGAAGACCCTCAAGAGATTACTCAAAAAGTAAAAAAAGTTGCGAAATTTTATGGGGCATCTTTAGTAGGCATTACCGATATCAATAAAAAATGGATTTATAAGACCGGTTTTATTAGGCCTTCTTCGAGAAGTGAAAAAGATTCTAAAGGTGATTTAAGAGAGGGAAAAAAGGAGGGCCTTTCCTTGCTTGAACAACCAATTGAATTACCAGAAGGAATTGACAAAGCAATAGTAATGGCAATTGAAATGGATCAGGATGCAATCTCTACTGCTCCAGCACAGCCAGCTGCTGCAGCAGTTGCTATAGCATATTCGAGGATGGCATTCGTTATCTCGTGTATTGGGGAGTTCATTAGAAACTTAGGATTTCGGGCTATTCAATGTGGAAATGATACAGCGTTAAGCATCCCCTTAGCTGTTGATGCAGGACTTGGGGGAGTTGGTCGATTAGGTCTTTTGATTACTCCTGAATTTGGACCATGTGTAAGGATTTGTAAAGTCTTTACTGACATGCCGTTAGTTTCCGACGCACCGAATACCAATTTCATTAATTCTGTTGCAAAGTATTGCAGCAGTTGTCTTAAGTGTGCGGAGGTATGCGAAACCGAAGCGATATCAAAAGAAAAGGAACCCAATTTTAATAGTGTAAATATCTCTAATAATCCCGGGGTTAAGAAATATTATATTGATGGCGAAAAATGCTTTGAATTCTGGATTGAAAACAGTAGCGATTGTGGGAAATGTATTGCAGTATGTCCTTTTTCTAAAATTAAGGAATTTCTTACCCCTACTGAGTTTTGGAATAAACTGTAATAGATTTATTAGTTAAAATATGGATAATTATTTGAATTATGGATAATATTAAAGTTGGTCTCATTGGTTCCGGATTTATTGCTGAACCTCATCTTTATTCCCTCAACCTGTTACCTAATGTAGATATCGCAGGTATAAGCTCAAGAAATGAGATTACTGCCAAAACACTTATAAAAAAGTTCAACCTGGACAAAAGTATATTTATGTCATATGAGGAGCTCTTAAAGTTAGATATTGATGCAGTTTCTGTTTGTTTACCTAATTATCTGCATAAAGATGTTACAGTAGATCTACTCCGTTCAGGTAAGCATGTACTTATTGAAAAACCACTAGCCCGCAATGTATCTGAATCTCAGGAAATGTTGGATATTGAAAAGGCATCAAATCGAAAAATTTTCTATTGTGAAAATAATATGTATGCCCCATCTTTTACAAGAGCGAAAAAAATAATTGAAGAGGGAGGAATAGGAGATATTTACATGGCTCATGGAAAAGAACAACATTCCGGACCTCATTCTGAGTGGTTTTACAAAAAAGATATGGGAGGTGGAGGTTCACTTATAGATTTAGGCATTCATGATATAGCATGTTTAGTTTGGTATCTTGGTTGTGATGTAACAGAAGTGTTTTGCCAAATCAGGACCGTATTACCCTTTAGAGAAACTTTTGGTGACTGTGAAGTAGAAGATAATGCTGTTGGAATATTATATTTCGAAAATGGCGCTCAAGTTGTTATCGAAGAATCCTGGACCGCTCCGGGGGGATATGATATAAAATATGAGGTATTCGGGACAGAGGGTCAAATAAAAGTATCACCAACATTCTCCGACTTAGTTCGTGTATATAGTGAAAAAGGATATGGATATGCGGTAGAAAAAGCGGGAACTACAAAAGGTTGGACTTTTCCAGTTCCAGAAGAAGCTTGGACTTTTGGATATCCACAAGAGATGCGTCATTTCATTGATTGTATAATTAATAAAAAACGACCTTTAACAGATGGTGCTTTTGGTCATAAAATATTGGTTATAGTTGAGACTATGTATAAAAGTGCTAAATCAAAAAAATTAGAAGAAGTTATGTATTAATCTTTAAAACATGTACTTCCCTTCAGCGATTCTTTGATAAATCTCTTCTGTAAGTGGTACATACTCAGTACTATTTGGGAGAAGAACGAATACCTCATCACTAATCTCATTAACGTTGTATCCTTGTTTTTTCAATTTTATCTTCTGAATCTTAAGGGTGGCTGTAAAACTAAATTCATCGATAAATCGGATAAATTTGGGAATGGCATAATTTGGAAGGAATTGTTTTAAATAATTCAAAAAACCTGTAAAGTCAAATTGTATATCATCCTTCTTATGTACTGATACCATCCCTGCTCGACCTTCAGTATGCGGAATTAAAACACCATAAACAGAGCACATATCGATTTGTTCAAAAGCGTTAATTACGGTCTCAACTTCTTCTGTTGATATATTTTCACCTTTCCACCTGTATGTATCACCCAAACGGTCAACGAATTGAATATGTCCATATCCAATAGCCCTAACTAGATCACCGGTATTAATGTACATATCCCCCTTTCTGAGAGCGTTACGAAATACTTTTTTTTCTGTTGCCTTTTCGTCTTTGTACATGTAAAAGTTTTCTTGATCTGTGATTTGGCCCAACAAAAGTCCAACTTCACCCTTTTTTACTTTTTTCATACGCCCTCTTTCGTTTCTAAACGGTTGATCTGCTTCAATATCGTATTTTACAATAGCATAAGGTGTTAAACAAACACCACAAGTTTTATCTATATTGTGAATATTTGCAAAGTTGGGCACAAAATCTTCAGTGGCTCCATAGAATTCTCTGATTTCTTTAATATCAAATCTCTTTTTAAAGTCCATCCAAATGTCGAGTCTGAGTCCATTCCCAATAATTTTATCGATAGGATTATCTGCGTCGTTTGGCTTAAGAGGTTGATTATATAAATATCTACAAATCTCTCCAACATAATTAAAACAATTTGCGTTGAATTTTCGCGCTTCATCCCAAAATTTACTCGCACTAAATTTTCTCGCGATTGCCATTGCTGAACCTCGATAAAGTGCTGCTGCAAATGCTACTTTGATCCCATGACTATGAAATAATGGTGTTGTAACATATATGATATCACTAGTTTCCATATCAGCTACTATCCCTCCCCACCAGATCATTGCCGTTAGAATTGAACTGCTTTTTATTATCGCAGCTTTAGGGAGCCCTGTAGTACCTGACGTAAATATGTACACAAATGGATCCTTCATAAGTACTTCTTTCGTTGTGGGAGGATTAGCAAAGTCAGAATTATTAATTTCATTTTGAAGATTGATATATCCTTCAGGTGGGTTATGTGTTCCCTTGTCAGGTAAAAAAAAGAGTCCCCTTTGCTGATTATTGTTTAAGTTTAATGAAGGTTTGATTTTTTCAAATGCTTGAATGAGTTCTTCTCCAATTATATAGACTTTTCCAGGCGTATGTGTCATACTATGAATAAGAGGTTTTTCTCGTAAGTTCGTGTTAATTAGAGAGGAAACTACCCCTAGTTTACCCATAGCTAATATTATGAACATGTAAGCTGAACGATTTTCTATAAATACTACTGCTACGTCTCCTTTTTTTAATCCAAATTTAAGAAAATAATTAGCGTAACGATTGACCCATTCATTCAACTCCTTATGGGTGTATCGTTCGTCTTCATATAATAGTGCTAGTTTATCTGAATATTTCTCTGCATGTTCTTCTATACGAAGTCCTACAGAATATTTGGAATCAGGAGGATACTTAGATCTCCATTCTACTGCCTCCATCGCTAATGGAGTTTTTTTTTTCCAAGAAGGTTGAATTACATTTCTTTGGACTTCCTCAGAGATTAAATAAAGATCCGCTTTTTCTTCTTCTTGAGCGATTTTATTTGGAGTCGATATATTGTTTTTTTGATTATTCATTAAATTTGCATTGCTTTTGTATAATTTAATGTTTTTGACTTGTATATACTTTAATGTAAAAAATAAGAAATAAAAATAATGATTATACAAATTAGTAACTAGATTCTAAGATTAATCCTATTTTTGTTCCCCGCTATACCATGTTCTTTGAGCTTTTTTAAGTTTTTCGGGTAAATCTTCATAAGGAGATACTTCTTCTTCTAACTTGCAATCAACTCCATACCGAACATTATCTTTTGGATGAACATAACCAGTTTTTGATATTCCATTAGCTGCCCTCAGTGAAGTACGTCTTGCGATTAGAGAAGCCCCCTTTATATAAAAGAATTTCCAAATAGCTTCGGAATCAACTAACTCTAAGAAAATACCATCATCCATGTCTGCATCAGACTCAACGGGCAGAAATTGACCCATTTCTTCATTCCACTTAAGTACAAAATTAATTTCTTCTTCAGTCATAATTTCACCCAATAAATTTTACTGAGTTTTCGATCAAAAATGCAATCTGTTCTTTGTTAAATTTAATCTTCTTTGATATAAATTATGATAATACTTCTATTTTAATCTTGTTTTAAAGATATGATTGATTCAACAATATAATCTAATACATTCGTTGAAGCTAAAAGGATTTCATGAGGGAATTCTATACTTCGAGAAAAGATATCACTAACTACAGGGAAATTTATATCATTACTTTTTTTTCCTCCCCAATTACTTTGACTATAATCAATTCCTTTCCTTAATTCAATATTTTTAAAGCAGTCGAGGGTATGGAGAGGAGGATAGCAATCTTCTGTTGGGATCCCCTTTTTATTTAACTTGTGATAAAACTCCCTTTTCGTGATTCCAGAAAACTTTTTTGGCTCAAAGATAATAGGATACACATAATAACCACATTCTTCAGTTCCAGGTGTCAGTTCCATAACTTGGATTCCATCAATTTTATTTAATTTCTCTCCGAAGTACTTTGCGTTTTTATTCCTTTGTTCATGTTGCTCAGGGAATTTTTTCAGTTGTTTTCGAAGTATAGCTGCATGAAACTCACTTAATCTGTAATTTGTCCCGTAAAAATGATGAGTATAGAAGTATCCGTTTTTGATTCTCCCACAATCAATATACGAATAGATTTTTTCAGCTAATTCCTCAGAATTGCTAATAATCGCCCCACCCTCCCCACTTGTTATTAATTTAGAAGCTTGGAAGCTAAAAGTCCCAACATCCCCCCAATTACCAACTCGTTTTCCTTTAAATCTTGAACCATGAGCATGAGCACAATCCTCAATAATATACAGATTATTCTCATTAGCAATCTCTTTTAATTTGTCCATTTCGACCGGGTTTCCACCTAAATGTACAGGAATAATAGCTTTAGTTCTGTCTCTGATTAAAGCCTTAATTTTATTTACATCCATCACTAAAGTTGCAGGGTTAATATCACAAAAGATAGGAACTGCATTTGTCGCAACAACTGCAGAGGCTGAGGCAACAAACGTATAATCAGAAACAATTACCTCATCACCCAATCCAATACCTAAAGCCATTAAAGCAGACTCTATCGCAACAGTTCCATTAGAGACTGCGATGCATTGTTTTGCTTCTTGCATCTTTGCAAATTCCTCTTGAAATAACCACACATTCTCACCTTCATGAGTACCAGGAGCTCCGCACCACCATTTTCTAGATTTTACTACATTTATCAGATTGTTTATCTCTTCCTCATCATAAATAGGCCATTGAGGAATCTTTATCTTGTTATTTTCTTTTAACGGCATTTTCCTAGGGCATAAGTTTTATGTGTTGTTTTATCTATATTTATCAAAATTGATAAAATTTACAACCCACAAAGTATTAAAGATTATTACAAATAATAAAATTCTAAAAATGACGGTCATTGATAAAAAATCAATAGCAGAGTTTCTAAACGAATTCATTCCAGAAATATCTCAAGAGGAAATTGAATCGTACATTGAGATACCTCCGGGAGATATGGATTATAACTACTCTTTTCCTTGTTTTAAGTTAGCAAAAATTGAGAAAAAAGCACCAAACGTGATTGCAGAAGACTTAATGAAAAAAATTGAATCAGCCGATTTTTTAGAAGAAGTTAAGGCAGTTGGACCTTATCTAAACTTAAAAGTAAAAGCAAAAAATATTTTACATCCAATTTTCGAATTAGGGGAAGATTATGGTAGAATTAGATTAAAATTAGGTCTTGAAGAAAAAAAAAAATTAAGAATTGTCATTGAATATCCTGCTCCTAATACAAATAAGTCCCTTCATTTTGGTCACGTAAGAAATATGTTATTGGGCAAATCTCTTTCAAACTTACTCATATACAAGGGCCACCACGTCTTCCAGGTTAATTTATATAATAATCGGGGGATACATATTTGCCAAAGTATGTTGGCTTACGATAAATGGGGTAACAACAAAGATCCTGATAAAAAAAGCGATCACTTTGTTGGAGATTATTACGTAAAGTTTAACGAGAAGCTAAAGCAAAATAAGGAATTAGAAAAAGAAGCCTATGAATTATTAAGGAAATGGGAAGCAAATGATAAGAAAACTATATCTTTATGGGAGAAAATGAATAAATGGGCTATCGATGGATTCAAGGAAACATTTAAAAAATTTAAAATTTCTTTTGATAAGGTTTATTATGAATCAGATATCTATTTGAAGGGTAAAGATATTATTTTAAAAGGACTTCAAGAGGGATTGTTCGAGCAAATCGAAGATGGTGCTATAGTAGCAAGATTAAAAGACAAGTATAATCTTGAGGATAAATTCTTAATTCGAAGTGATGGGACCTCTATTTACATAACTCAAGATATCTATTTAGCTTATCTGAAAATGAAAGATTTTCAATATGATAGATCAATATATGTCGTAGGAGATCCTCAAATTCAGCATTTTAAGTGGCTTTTTGCCATTTTAGATATGCTAGGTTTTAAGGAGGATAATTATCATCTAGCCTATGGTATGATAAGTCTTCCAAGTGGTAGGATGAAGAGCAGAGAAGGTACCACTGTGGAAGCTGACGATATTATTGAAGAAGTTGAAAGTTTAGCTTTTAAAGAAGTGGAAGAGAGGTATCCCGATCTTTCCAATGGAGAGAAAAAAAGGAGGGCCGAAATAATAAGTCAAGCTGCTATTAGATTTTTTATATTAAAATTTAATGCCGCGAAATGGTTTTTATTTAAACCAGATGAAAGCATATCTTTTGAAGGAGAAACAGGTCCATATATTCAATATTGTTATGCAAGAATCTCATCAATAATTTCAAAATCAGGTAAAAAAATTAGTCCTGATATTAATTGGGATTTATTTTCCCATAAGGATGAATGGTATTTAATAAAACAGTTAAACTATTTCCCAGAAGTTTTAGATTCAGCAGAGCAAACTTACAGTGTTCACTTAATCGCTCAATACTTATTGAACCTTTGTCAGGGATTTAATTCTTTTTACTCCTCTTGTCAAGTTATATCTGATAATAAGGAGTTAGAAAAAGCAAGGTTACTTCTTATCAAGTGTGTACAAATTGTAGTTAAAACGGGTTTAAATATCCTGGGAATCGAGCCACTTGAGAATATGTAAAAAAGTAAATAACATAAGAGGTAAGAAGATATGACTTTTTTTGGTTTTGATGAGAAAGTTAGGGATGATACGCATTTTGTTATTTTTGGTATACCTTGGGATTACTTAACATCTACAGATTTACCTAATTCCTCAATAGCCCCGAAACATATTAGAGATATTACAGATGATATTGGATATACAACAGAGATGGGATTTAATATTACTGAGTTTAAAGCAGCTGATGTAGGAGACGTTATGATTGAACCCTTGAATGTTGAAAAGAATCTTAATACTATTGAAACCTTCATTAAGGATATTTATGATAAGAATGAGAAAATAATCCCAATAATGATAGGGGGAGATCATTTCTGTTCATATCCGACTGTTAAAGCTATAGGTGATCACGTTGATAAAAAAGAGGAGTTTGGAGTATTAATCTTTGATGCCCATTTAGATTTTTATCAAGAATGGGATAAAGGGGTTTATTCTCATGCAACAACATCTCATAGGATTTTTGATTTAGATTTTATATCTAATAAAAATTTAATGATAATTGGAACAAGAGATATTGACATTCAAGAAAAAGAAATAGCAACTTCTGAAGAAATTAACTACATAAATGCTTACCATTTGTTAGAAGGGCTGGATTTCTTTATTGACAAAATCATAGAGTTCTTAAAACATGGAAATCTTAAAAGTCTGTATGTTTCTATAGATATAGATGCCTTAGATCCTTCAATTGCTCCTGGTACAGGGTATGCAATTCCGGGGGGTTTTTCATATCGAGAAATATGGAAGATTCTAAAGGAAATCTCTGCACATTCTAAGATAATCGGACTTGACTTAGTTGAGGTTGCACCAAATTTAGATATGGAAAATAAGATGACTTGTATTCTAGCTGCAAAATTAATTATTGAATCTATGTATTTTATAAAAAGTAATAATACGGAATGAATTGGATGGGAAAAAAAGATTTAGAAGATGTATTAAAGGATGTCAAGCAATTGAAAATTTCCAAAGACACTGATATCGTTGAACTAATAAATTCCTTGAGAAATTCGGGTTTCAATGCGAAACGATTAGCAGTTGCATGTGAGATATACAATGAGATGGTAAGTGATAAGAGTAGTGTTAAATTTTTTGGGTTAGCAGGAGCCCTTGTTCCAGCAGGAATGCAACGAGTGATTTATGATTTTATTCGAGAAGGTTTTATTGATATCTTGGTTTCTACAGGTGCTAATTTAACTCATGATTTAGCAGAAGCTTTAGGATATCATCATCTACAAGGAGATTCTGTTAATCCGTCTGATTTTAGTGATACTCATCTACATAAGGCAGAGATGAATAGAATTTATGATGTTATTATGCCCAATAGTGTTTATGAAGGCATCGAAGAATTTGTATCAAAATTAGATATACCAGATAATCAAATGTCTGTAAGTTCATTCTTAAACTTCCTTGGTTCACAATTACCGCAGGATTCTCCATCTATACTAAAAATCTGTGAACAAAAAGACATTCCAATATTTTGTCCTGCGTTTACCGATTCTGGACTAGCACTACAACTAGGATTCCATCATCAAGAATTAAATTTAAATCATTTTAAGGATATGCTTGAAATGGTAAATATCGCATGGGATGCCAAAACGGCAGGAGTTTGTATAGTAGGTGGGGGAGTACCTAAGAATTTCATAATGCAATCTCTTCAGTTTTGCCCGAATTCAGCTAAGTATGCGATTCAAATTACAATGGATAGACCTGAGCCGGGAGGATTAAGCGGGGCAACCTTAAATGAAGCCATTTCTTGGGGGAAGGTAAATGAGAACGCAAAATTATCAACAATTATTTCTGATGCCACCATTGCATTACCTTTGATCCTATGGTATCTTAAAGCGAAGCAAAAAAGTTAGGTTTTTCTGATTTTACAAAACATCTTTTAGTTTCTGGTCAATTGTTTGGGTATCTGTTCCAAATATCGCTTCAAGGTTGTCTTTAAAACCTTTAAATTGGGATACTTCTGAATAATTTTTACCTATATTTAGATCTTTGAATTCTTTAATTACATTCTTCAATGAGGGCCGAACTACTTTCTGAAGATATTTGTCTATTCTCTTTTCTCTATCCAAAATAGCATATGAAGTTAGGGTTTCTGGTTCAATTCCATCTTCAGACAACACCTCGTCATCTGTAAAAGTAATTAGAAAACGATCACCTTCAAAATATTCCAGAGAAGTTTTTTCAAATGCGGATTCTGCAAAACTTTTAATAGCAGTAAGTAATCCACTTCGTAAGTCTGGATCTATTTTTCCTTTTGTAGTTTTATGAAAACTGCGTTTTACTAAAATAAAACCTCTAAACATTAGTCCTGCTTCTCGAACAACCATTATTTGCAGTTTTAGATGTGTGTTTTTTATTTAAATCTAGAAATTTTGGGGAGAGAAGAATTCAATTCAATATTTTATTATTAGCATTTGGTTTTAATTAACTCTTTGTCAATGAATCGAAATACTATTTAATCAGTAAATATTTGAATTAAAAATAGTGCTACTAAGATTTTTATTGATTTATTATGATTGATAAGAACCGGATGAAGCTTTGCGCTGAAAATATTGCTAAAAGTATAAATATACAACGAGAGGGAGAATGTGTTCTTATAAAAGGTGGTGTGTACTCCCATGAATTGTTAGAGGAAATTGCATTAAGTGTTTTAAGAATGGGAGGAATTCCACATATAACCTCCACAAGTGATTATTTTGACATAACCAAATTCAAAGATGGCTCAATTAGTACAGAAATAATAAGACAAACACCCTATCACTATTTAGAGTTAATAAAAAAGATGGATGCGTATATTGCTATTGAATCACTCGAAGATCCCTCTATCCGCAATGACGTTCCAAAAGACAGGCTTGAAGCCTATCAAGAGTCAATAGCTCCAATTAGAGAAGTGATCTATGGATTTAAAGAGGAGTTTGCACCTGGGAAAAAATGGTGTTATGCGGCTTGGCCATCAAAGAAAGCCGCAAATTTTTATGGTATTGATTACAATCTTTTTGAAAAATTTATTGTAGATGGAATGAGTATACCATTAGAAAAAATGACAGAAATTGTTAAAACAGTAGGGAAAAAATTCGAAAAAGCAAATCGGGTATATGTCACTGATGAATTGGGCACAGATTTTTGGGTATCAGTTAAAGATCGTATGAAAGTTCTGGATAATGGTATTATGACAGATGAACAAATTGAATTAGGCGATTTAGGGGGAAATTTACCTGCCGGGGAGGTTTTCTTTGCTCCAGTTGAAACTGAAGGAGAAGGTAAAATCTTTTGTCCATTAACGAAAGAGAGACATACCCATACGATTTTAAAGAACGTAGAATTAGTGTTTAAAGACGGAAAGCTATTAATGGACAAGGTGACCGCAGATTCTAACCTAGATCTAATCATTGATGCTTTTAAGAAAGCTGAATCCATAGATAGAGATAAAAATATTCCTGAAATCAGGACTTACAATGTTGCCGAACTCGGAATAGGATGTAATCCAGTGATAACTAAAGCAATTGGTTATATTCTTACAGATGAAAAAATTAATGGGAGTGTACACCTAGCGTTTGGATTTAATAAATCGTTTGGAGGAACTTCATCCTCACAAATGCACTGGGATTTTGTCACCGCTCCAGCAGTTAACATAGATGTTGAATATGAAGATGGATCGAGAAAATCAGTCATGGAAAATGGAAAATTGATCAATTAGCTAGGTATAAATTTCTTTTCTAGATACTCTAGAATTACACCTAATACTTTTTTTTTAAATTCAATCCGCTCAGCGCTAATATTGTGTTTTTCTACTTTTGTTTCCTTTTCTGTCGAGTACCCAATAAAAACTGTACCTAAGGGTTTTTCAGGAGTTCCACCAGTAGGGCCCGCAATACCACTAATCCCAATCCCAATTTTTACTCCTGATAGTGCCCTTATATTCGAAGCTAATTGTCTTACTACATTTTCGGATACAGCTCCATTAATTTCAAGTGATGTGGGGTCAACATTCAATAGATCCATCTTTGATTCATTGCTATAACACACTATTCCCCTTTCAAATACCTTTGAAGCACCTGAAACGTTGGTGAACATATGGGAGATAAAACCCCCCGTACATGATTCTGCAATAGCAATTTCGATATGGTTATTAGTGAAATGTTTGATTATTTGCTCAATTCTTTTTAGCTCATCCATATTTTAAAACACCTTATTATGTAAATATTTAAAACTTTAGGACTTTATTGATATTATTAATAAATAAAAATTAAAAAAAATCATATAATTTTAAAATTATTGCAATATAAACTGAATAGTTTCTATTAAAATTCTGCGAAGTGAGTTAAATGGGAAATGATGCTGCCACAAAAGGATTCGTCTTTAAAATAACTGTAATTGGAGATGGTGCCGTTGGGAAAACTTCCTTAATCAAAAAATATACTCAAGGTAGTTTTAAAAAAGATTATATTAAAACGTTAGGGGCACAATTTTCTAAATATGATGAGGAAATTGAGGGTGATAATTGTAAATTGTTTTTTTGGGATATAGCCGGTCAGCGGGAGTTTGACTTTATGAGACCCACATTTTATAAAGGTTCGAAAGCCGCGATAATTGTATTCAGCCATACAGATGAGGAGAGCTTCTCTCATATTCCTGAATGGCATGAAGATATCAAAAGCTATACTGGTGATTTACCAATAATATTATTTGGTAATAAAACAGATTTAATTAATGAAAATCAGCGGAATGATGAAGAAGTGGAAAAGCTCGTAGAAGAAAGGAATTTTCTCGGATATTATAAAACATCAGCTAAGACTGGACAAGGTGTTTTCCAGGCATTTCAGGCAATAATTAGGAATTTATACCATAAATACAAAGAAGTCTAACAATGTATGATGATATTGATACGGGATATCCTCGGATTCTGTTTTTTTCAAGCAACCACTGTGCACCTTGTATTCCAGTTGAAACCATGTTAAAAAGAATAAATCTTTCATTATTTGGGAAAAAATTAAGAATAGACAAAATTTCAATCGATCTTGAAGAAAATCGACAACTAACGCAAGAATATCAAGTTACTTCAGTCCCAACTTTAATAATTTCAAGTAAGAGACTATCTGTGAATATTACAGAAGAGGAAATCATCGATGCGGTACTCTACGCATTCATTTCATCAGTAAAAATAGAATAATTATTTTGATAATAAAAACTTAAAAAAATAAAGAAAGAAAAAGAGTGTAAAAAAAATGGACAGGCAATTACTTTCAAAAATTCTAGCTCAGATGAGAAAAAATCTAAAAGAAGGTAGATCTATTGGAGATATGAAGGTGGGAGCCTTGCTAGCTTTAGGGCACCAACTAGAGGCCATATTTTACTATTTGGGGCACGAATTAGGCACTACATTAAAAATAAAGCAAGTTAAAGATGTAAGTCAGATTCCGAGTGAACTAAAAAAACTATTTTCTGATTTTAACCTTGGGGAAATTGAAATAACGGACAGTACTGAAGAAGTGGTCGAACTAATAATGAAAGATCATTCATCTATTAAAGATTTAATAAAAAAAGGTATAAAGGCAACAGGGAGCTATTGTTCATTTGAAGCAGGTTTACTAGCAGGAATAGTAGAAAAACTTAGTGATCGGAATTGCTTTGCTCAAGAGACGGGCTGTAGTTTGCAGACCGGTGAAAATTATTGTACTTTCATGGTAGTATTTCAGAGAGGAGATTAAATAGAATCATCTCATCCATTATTTGACAACAAGTTGTTCATATATTTGAGGTAGATAATTATTAATAATTGAACACTATATTTTGAATATAAAACAAAAATTAATGTTTCCAATCTATGTGAATCTTTATGGATGAGCCTAAATATGTAATTAAGATTTGTTTATTAGGTGAAGCAGGAGTTGGTAAAACTTCACTGGTTTACCGTTTTATCGAAAATAAATTCAGGGACAATTATAAGAGCACCCTTGGTGTTAATCTTTTAAAGAAGGATGTAGATATTGCAGATTTTGGGGGTGTTTCTGCTCAGATATGGGATCTCGGTGGTCAAGAATCATTCAGATCCTTGAGAAATCTCTATTTAGAGGGAGCTAATGGAGGATTAGTTATTTTCGATTTAACGGAGAGAAACACTTTTGATAAACTTAATGAGTGGATTGAAAGCTTTAAGAATGCGAGAGGTGAACAACCACTATTTCTAATAGGCAATAAATCAGATTTGGAAGGAAAAATAAAAGTGACAGAAACAGAAGCAAGTCAGTTTGCTAATAGTAACAATATGGAATTAATTATTACTTCTGCTAAAACTGGACAGAATGTTGAGGCTGCTTTTATTGAGCTAACTAAATTAATTTTAGCAAAGATTTCAAACAGGTAATTTTATAGGAAATATCTTTCAGATTTTATTATATTATTTTTACTTTTTTCACTCTAGTGATATACAGTGTAAAAGTAACTCCTTGAATTTAGTGATTTGAGCATATATCTTTTATAAATCTACCACCTTTATAAATGAGGATTTATTTAAATACAATTAACATAAGAATTAGCAATAATGATTATTCTTAGTTTCTATATATATTAAATCACAATTATCACTTTAAGATTAATATGTCTGACGAAGAATTTGAAGATGATTTAGATGAGGATGTTACAGAGGAAGAAGAAGAGGGAGAATACGACTATGAATCAGATTTAGATTACAAAATAGAAAATGTTGTCGCCACTGTTGTGGTTGAGATTACTGAAAAAATAGATCTTAATCAAATTGCAAGACGCCATGCCGATGTTGAATATAACCCGGAGCGTTTCCCGGGTTTAGTGATGCGAATAGAAAAACCTCGTGCTACGATCCTTATCTTCTCAACTGGAAAGATGGTTGTAACCGGATTAAGGCAAGCAGCAGAAGCAGAGAGAGTTGTTGACAAAGTTGTGAAGAATATCCGCAAAGCAGGAATAAAAGTCTCTAATCCAGAGATTACGATTCAAAATATTGTTGCTTCAGGGGATTTACACACAAATATTGATCTCAACATGGCAGCAATTGTAATGGAATATGCCATGTATGAACCCGAAGTGTTCCCCGGATTGATATACCGTATGCAGGAACCCAAAACAGTTTTTTTAATTTTCAGCACAGGGCGTATAGTTTGCACTGGAGCTAAACGAAGAGAAATTGTAAGGGACGCAGTATTAAAACTAAACCAACAAGTAAGAGAATTAGGAGTCGCCAAGAAAGATATTGGGGATTCTGAATATCAAGATATTACTTTTATCTAATTTTTTTTATATTTTTTATTTAGAACTCACTTATTCTATTAAACAATGAATGAAGATCTCAATTCACAAAAGGGAGAAGGGATCCTCGCTTATATAGTCCTAGATAACATGTTTATTATTAATTGCATCAATCGAAGCAAGGTATTCATCATAGAGTACCTCTAATAATTCATGCTCTTTAGCTTTATTAAAAGCGAATAGAAACAGCTGATTCAGGGTCATACGATTATTATTTACATAGACGTCACCCTCAAGATTCATTTGGTCGCTGTATTGATCAAGGAAATTACATAGAATATATCTATTTTCTCGTCTTAAATTGACTTTATTCAATGCCCCATACATCTTTAATATCATCGGTACCTGAAATTTGACTGATTTTTGGTTAAGTGAACGTAATTTCTCAAGATTGACATTATCCTTTAAGTTTGCCGACATAAATAAGATATTATAATCAACCTTATTGAAAAGAAGTAATATTTGGATAATATCAGATTACACTATAAGGTTATCATGAGGAGAATCTTAGCTTATTATAACCTTATATAATACACATCCTGATCGGTGCTATATCCAATAACATTATTTTTCATCAGGGTTTCCAGTACTGTATTCAACCATTTGGTACTGGTATCAACAGATTTTTTAATTGCTTCTAAACTTAATCCATCGTCGTTGGTGGCTAATAAAAACAATATTCTTCCTTTTACAGATAATTGATTAGACTCCTGAACCTTTCTGAAACGTTCTAGGTAATCATATTCTTTTGTTCTTAAATAGGCAACATCCCTACTCAATTTAGTAATAACCGCCTCTGTTGTTCGAAAAGCATCTAAGCTATCCTTAAATATGCTTTCTAGATATTT
>JAEOTL010000221.1 GCA_016839845.1 Promethearchaeota archaeon | reverse complement strand
TCTACACTCTCAAGACAAGCTCTGGCGATAGATTCAAAAGCCGCTTCTACATTATCTCCTGTCTTAGCTGATGTTTCCAGATATTCACAATTTAATCTTTTTGCTAGGTCCTCAGCCTCCTCTCTATCAACGTCTCTCTCCAAATCCGATTTGTTGCCTAACAATATCATTGGGATTGACTTTTTCACCGTTTTCTTAATAGAACTTATCCATCCCGGGATTTTTAAAAGAGTTTGACTAGATGCTAAATCAAAAACACCAAGAGCACCATTACTTCCTTTGAAATAGATTGTTCTTAGTTTCTGAAATTGAGGCTGCCCTCCTATATCCCAAAGAAGCAGGCGAACTTGTTTTCCATCAATTTCAACATCATTCATAAGAAAACTACTCCCAATTGTCTTCTTAAGGTCATCACTAAAAGAATCCTTAATGTATCGTAATAATAAAGACGTCTTTCCTACTCCCCCAGGTCCAAAGAGAGTTATTTTAAATTTATATTGCCCTGCCGCAGACATAATCTGACTCCTTGTTTGAAAATACTATTAAATTTATTTCCTTAAAATTTACAATTTATATTAAATTACTTAATATGAACTTAATGTATTATAGTAATAAAAAATTCACTTATTTGTTATTTAAAATATTATTCTTCTCCGATATTTATATATTTACTTAACAAGCAAATAAGCGTTAGCCAATTTTTTATGTTTTCATTCTTCTTTGTTAATTTTTTTGGATGCAATGCTTATATATCCAACAATGATCTTTTTTCTTTTTTAATGATTTCCTTATTTATTTTAAGTCCTTTTCCCAAGCTGAGTCATTATCCATTCGGGAGTACCCACCCCCTTGAAATATCTTATCCATAGATACATTAGGAACCCAAGAAATCCAGCATATCCTGCAACTGGAAAAAAAAAGAAAGTTATTGGAAATTGTCCAAGGTAAAGCGGAAGAAACATGTATTGGATAAGAAACAATGATAAACTGGATGTACCATAAAAAATTACCATCTTTATTACATTGTTAGACTTCTTTTTTATATCCAAATAGTAAAAACTGACCGCAATTAAGAGCAGAGCAGCTCCAAGGTTGTATATCATATTTGATGATGTCCCTCTAATCATGAAATCTAATATCCCAGGATAGTGAATATAATTCTGTTGATTCGCGATTCTTAGTAATTGTACATGAATGTATTCTGTTTTCCAAAAATCAGTTTGAGTAGCTGCTTCGGGTAGTAATCTAAATCCCATTATAAGCCCAACTACTACCAAAAAAATACCCCACCTTAAAAAATTTTTATAGAGTTTATTATAAGCTCCTTTTGGCCCATTCATTGCATCGTAGAGCATCTCACCGAAAAGCGTAGAAAGAAAGCATATAGATAAGTATGGTAAAAGCGGTACTTGAGGTAATGGGGAAGTAATTATAAAATGCAAAATATCAACAATGCTAAGAAAATTCCATTCTCCTACAGGAGCAACTTTAAAAGTATAAAGCAATTCTCGTAAAAATGGTGAGATGAAGATGATAATAATTCCGATTATACCTCGAGCAACTTTACTAAATTTAAGTGCATAATATGATAAAATTTGGGCAAATCCTACAAACATAAGGATATTCCAGCCCCAAAGATTAAGTGGGAAAGCAACACTCCCTTCTCCGGAGGTTATTAGTGACATAGGATTAAAAATTACACCGATGATCATTATAACTAGCCCCCTTGTTAGTATACGAGAACGTATAGCTTTATGCGAAGTAGTCTTCTTCTTTCTTTTAATGCTGAAAACCACGCTTAGTGCAGAAAGAAAAACAAATAAACTTGGACCTAATATATCCAAAAACGCAAACACTAACCCATATGCGTGTCGCCATTCAGCATCAAGCCACGCGAAAGCTGCATGAGCTAATATGATAAATACCATGGCAAGTCCCTTAACAAAATCAATTGATGCTATCCTTTTTGGAGAATCTGAGTCTTCTAACGCTTCAACAGGAATTTCTTCTTCAATATACTTGCTTATGGGTTGTGTTTCTACTTCTTGAGCTTTATTGGAGGGATTAGACAATTTTCATCAACAAAAACAAAAAATTTCAATTTTAAAATTAAAAAAGAAAAATATAAGTTCCTAATTAAATATTTATAAAAAACTATAAGTAATTAGCTATACGAGATAATCTCTCAATCTTTTTTTTTTAAGAAAATAGTTAAATTATAATAGAGCAGAAGGAGGAAAATGAGACCCCCGATATTGAATGGGAAAAACTCAAATGTAAGAAAATATATCCCCCAGAAGACTAACGATAAATTCGTTAATAAATAGTAAACGTATTTAAACAACTTAAGATGTTTAAAATTTTTGTTTAAAAGGATGAATATTATCATAAATGGTGCCAACACAACAAGATGATGTGGCCATGAGTCAAAATAAACAAGTAACATAACAGAAATACCTGAAAGAAAACCTATCATTAATTTATTTGATTGGTTTGAAGAAAATATAAAAAGTATAAACATAGGGATCAAAACAATCAGGGTTACCAGCGACATAATTAGAAATCCATTAATATTGAGCCCAATTACTTCGAAGAGAATTAGGATTATCCTTGTTAGACTGAAAGAAGGATTAATTTCCAGACCACTTCCTGTGGTATATATATAGTCTCCTGCAAGATTGACATCAATAAAATCATTTAACATCTGGGGATAAGCTAAGAAAATCAATCCAGAGAAGAGAACTAAGATTACAGGACCGCTAAGTCGTAATATCATTTTTTTAAATTGGAGTGTTAATTTTCTATGTAATTTGTCAAAGCCAATGGGAATTATAAAGGGGATTATTAGAGCTAAGGTTGGTTTAAAGAGAATTCCAAGTCCTAACATCAAGCCTCCCAAAAAATCATTTCTATTACCTCCTTTCAATAAAAACAAAAAGGATGTAAGAACTAAAATTAATACGATTACATTTATTTGGCCTAAGAAATAATTCATAAATTGAGGGAGCATAAGGAGATAGATCGAGCCATGGTGTAGTAAGGATTTATTCTCGGGCTCACTGAAAATGTATTTTAAATTGTATGAATCAATATGTTTGGTACTATCCAAATTTTGATTTCTATAAAACAAAAATATTCTGTAAATTAGGTAGATGATCACAAAATTGAGAAAGAAGTTAAATATTTGATAGAAAAAATAACCCAATTCGAGTCCTAATAATGAGAACGGTGTGAAAAAGTAAGCCGCGAGAGGGAGGTACCTGAAAGGGAATAAATATAGGGAAGGGTCATACAACTTCGGTAAATCATTGACAGCAATCAACCCGGCATTATGAAATGTTAAATAATCAGTGTTATCACTGCTCATTAAAAAACTATCTAAAAAATAAAAGAAAATGAATGTGATGACTAAATAAAGCCCATTAATTATTATCGCGAGAATAAAAAATCTTTGAGTGTTATTCATATGTTTTTTAATTGTAATCTTTAAGAGCCTTAGGTAATTAGTTGTGTATTAATCATAGAAAGTTAAAAAATATTGAGGAACAATGATGAATTTACTCTTTTTCATCATCCTTACTTAGCCTTTTCATGAATTCTTCCATTCTCTCGACTCCTTCCTTTTTAATTTTTTTATAAACTGTTATCGACGTTTTCTTTACAGCTTCACCCGATTTTTGCCCAATTCTACCGAATTGTACCATAAGCCATTCCGGTGAACCAACACCTTTTGCGTATTCCATCCATAGATACATGAATACCCCCATAAAACCGATGTAAGAGAGAGCTATTGTCAAAAATAGAGGTATCCCAAATTGTCCGATAAATAAGGGGATAAATAGAAAATGGATTAAAAATAAACTTAATGATACTTTGCCATAATAAATTAACATTTTAACAATATTAGTAGATTTATGTTTTATGTCGATGTAATAGAAGAATATTGAAATTATTAGTAATGCTGAACCTTGATTGTAAAACATATTTGCACTAGTACCTCTGATCAAAAAGGTAGGCATTCCCGGAATTACAAATAAACTTTGATCATTAGCTACGTCTAGCAATCTCAGATGAGGATACTCATATAGCTCAATAGAACTTGATGTTTGCAATGCCCAACCAGGTTGCCAATCCGTGATATTTAAACCAATCGGAAAAATGGAAAGTATCCCAATTAATATTAAGACTATCCCCCAAATAAAGAAAATCCTAAACAATCCAGTATATGCATCTTCTGTTCCCTTATTCATTGCTTCAAAAATATATTCACCAAAAATCGTGGAGATAAAACTAATAGAAATCCAAGGTAAAAGGGTAAGATGAGGAGTGGGGGATGTGACTATATAATGCAAGAAACCGAAAATTATATTCCCTGCTTCTTTTCCTTCAAATATTAGTGCTCTTAAGACGGGGGACAAGATTATTATCAAAATACCTATTAAAATACGTCGAGTTTTCCTTAATTTGAGAATATAAAAAGAGAAAATCTGAGAAAATCCTAAAAACGTGATAATATTCCACCCCCATATCGCGATCTTAAATTCTCCGCCCTCAATAATAGCTATATTGGTGAGCATCCCTATTACAATCATCACAATCCCTCTCGTGAAAATACGATTGCGTATGATTTTTTGAGGTAAAATTCCTTCTTTCCTCTTTATACTGAATATTACACTCAAAGCAGAGAGAAAAACAAATAAGGATGGTCCTAAAATATCAAGTAATGTGAATAATATCCCGTATACATATCTAGATTCAGGATCTAGCCACCCGCTAGCAGTGTGAGCCAATATAATAAAAACGATGGCAAATCCTTTCACAAAATCTATCGATTGAATTCTTCTTGGTGACGCATAATCTTTAATATCTTCAAGGGGAATTTCCTGTCTTAGATAATTAAAGAGAGGTGGTGATTCAGTTTCAATTTCTGCCTCCAATTGAGCGTTCATAAGATTAACCTAATATTTTACTTACTTATTACATGTCTAAGTTAAATTAATATTTTTAGAATTTATTTTAATATTATTCTTTTCGAATTTTTATAGTTTTTTAAAATTATTAAAAAGAATAAATTGATTGTGAATGGAATTCAAACGATTTCTTAATATCCAATTACTTATATTGATTGGTCCAATTCTCCTAATACTTTCTGAATTTTTTCCTTGGTTTTCAGACGAAAATTTAATTGAATTATATGTTATCTTCACCTTAGGACAAATTGGAGATTCATTTCTCTTTCTATTTCCGATAATATCTGGAATCATCTGCTTGATAGCAAGTGGATTAATTATTTACAAAATTGAATTAAGAATTAAATTTGTTATACTTTCATTCTTGGGATTGGGATTTCAACTTCTCTTTTTTATTTTTTATATTTCAGAAGTTATAGCTTTCTTCCCTGAAGCGGGTGCGGGTCTTTATCTAGGAGTTTTTGGCTTTCTATTAATTATTATTAATCTAATTTATGTTTTAACGGTAGTAGATAAAGAATCAGGAGGTTAATGAGCAATCAGTAATAAAGATGAAAAAGATAAGAAAATAATAAAAGGTGTTGACGCGGAATCTAATTTTTATTATGCTTTGAGTCATGAGATCCGTAGAAAAATAATCACAATAATAGGAGAAAACGAGTTCACATCATTTACTCAATTAAAAAATGAATTAAAAGTGAGTACGGGAACAATTTATCACCATCTTGAAACTTTATCTGGATTAATTGAACAAAAAGAAGATAAAAAGTACTACTTAAAAGACTTAGGATTGTATGCTTATAATTCATTAAAAGACAATATTGAAACAATTAATACTCCCCAGAGAGAGTTTAAATCTCCAATATTGAGAAAGATGATGCGGATAACAGCTAAGCGATTCATAGTTTTTAATAAAAGAGATAGAATTATTACCATATTGTTATCAATTGGGATAATAGTTCTTGGTTTGATTTTGTGTAACCTGAGTGGATTCACATCTATACTCTTGTTTTTTGTTGATTTAAGCAGTGAAAATACAAGTTTATTTTATAAAACTCTCAGTAACCTAAGTTTTATGCTGAATTTCTTTTTTTTCTTTATTATTATTGAGGGTGTTACTCGGTTCTTCTATAACAAGAAGGAAAATACTATAAATCTTTTCACATCCTTTGGGATTATTCAGTTTCCAATGGTAATTTATTTGATATTACATTTTGTATTTGAGGCATCAGGATTAATAATTCTTAGTAGTATAAATCTATTAGATAATATTTTAATGATTGTCTTCCAAGTATGGTCCCTGTGGTTATTATCATATAGTTTAAGTGTAAAGAAAGGATTGAAAATTGAGAGTAGCTTAATTTTTACTCTATTGCTTCATTATAGTGGCTTTACTATAATTCTACTAACCTTCCTTTAACAATTTTAAAGTTAAATCTTTCCAAAATTTGGATTATTTCTTCCACTCTTCTATGGGAGGATGGTAAATCTTTAGTGGTTGTTGCGATGAAACATGAATAATTGTTTGAATCATCAAGAGAAATTGGCGGTGTTATTATTTCGGGTATTTTACTCACTAACTCTTCTTGGCCACTAAACTCTATATTCATCAAGGGTCCTTGATATATCATATCTATTCTTAAAAAGAGTGAAAATCCCTTATAGGAGATTTCACCAGGTTGCCAACGATTAAAAAATGAATCTACAATAATTTGTGCAGGATTCTGATTAATTACATTTCTTAATCCAATATATGAAGTCGTTAATCTTGGATTAATTTCAATAAAATTAAATTCCGAATCATTGGTGAGTATAAAATCAAGACCAAAATACCCCCTGAATCCGGTAAAGTTAATTTTCTCTAGTGAGCGTAAAAAATGCTTCTTTATTTCTTCAAAATTTTCAAAGGGTGAATACCCTCCTAAATATTCAGATTTAAGAGGAAAGGTTTTAATGCGTACATTTTGAGAGTTAATACTTAATAAGATTGGAGTCTTGGTCGAAAGTATTATTATTGATGCACTTAAGTCATTACCGTCTATATATTCCTGAAGTATGAATCTTCTTCCCCCTTCGATTTTATGTTCATGTTCCTGGAAAAATTGCTCAATCTGTTGAATTGATTCGAAGTAAAAAATGGATTCCGCACCCACACCATCCTCGGGCTTAATTACTACCGATCTTTGTAGAGATTTGAATTTTTGAATTATGAAATCTTTATCCAACGTTTTTCTCTTAAGTGGAATTAAAAATGTTTTCGGTGTAGAAATTTTATTATGTCGTAGAAAGTTATAAGAATCTAATTTGGATGTTCCTATTTTAATTCCTTCTAAATTAGAACTTAAGCAAATTTTATCATAATTTTTCACGATCTGAGTTAAATTATAAAGAATATTAGATGTTTCTGGAGCAATAACAAATGAATATTTAGTGTCTCGAACGAATTCCTTATATTTTTTAAGGTGAGTTTCATGGGAATTTATTATTTTCATATGATCACATGGAAGATATTTGGAAAGATGAGAAATTCTGTGATCTAACAAGGTGCTAATTTCAAAACCAAGGGATTTAAAATCTAGGATTATTGATCTTAGCATACCAAAACCTTCACAGAAAAGAGAGATTGGAATTTCTGCTCTACTAAAACCCCCTCCGGAGACAAACTCAAATATGAAGATATGATTACCCATTGTACACGTTACAAACACTTTTATTAGATTATAATAAATCTCACAAAACTATTTTTATAGATTAGTTTTAAAATGATGGTTAAATAATTTTAATTAACTTAACTTTAACAAAAACTTTAGGTTTTGATGATGACTTTTTTTCCAGAAGAGGTAATGCAAAGAATAAGATACCTCCATTATAAAATAAAGCATATTGAAGATGCAATAGAAAAAGAAGACGAATATTTTAACCTTGATGATCTTAACCTTGTTTTAGAGTATACAAAAATTTTAAATAGAAATTACCAGCACGAAAATCATACGGAAATCTTAGATAACTTAGATATAACAAAATCTTTTCAAGATCCTCAAACTAGCAATGAAATTGAGATAAATGATATTATGTTCGAGTGTTCTCGTGTACTATGGGTAATGGCCCGAGCATACTCTCAACTCTCTGAAAAGTATGAAGGAGATCAAGAATGGGAAAATGCAATAATCGCAATGACCGAGAGTAGTAAGACGTACAAAACTGCAGCGTATTTTAGTGCTGCTACAACAAGTCAAAAAGATCGTGGGATCACCCTCGCTGCTGAGAATTTAGAATTAAATTCAGAAGAAACTAGAGTAATTGCCCAAAGTATTGCTGCTTTGCGCGAGGAGACTAATAATAATATCTATTTTGCTTCTAAATTATATGCTGGTCTCAGTTCATTATCAAAGAGATTATTTTATTTAAAACAACATGAAGAAAAGAAGAAACAACAGATAAGAGCACAGTTTCATTACGATATGGGGAAAGCTTGTTTTCTAAAAGCACGTGCTTCATTGGAATCATCGATAACGAACATAAACAAAGATAAAGTAAAAAGACTCCAACAAAAAGCGTTGTGGTATTATTTAAAATCTAAAGATATCTGGGTGGAAATGCTTGAAAATCTTCAACTTTCACCAGAAGAAAAGGAAAATGTTGAACTTAATTTATCAATAGTAGAGGATAATTTTAGATCAACTGAAGTAGAACAGCTTGAATACGATGATATTAAAAAAATACAGGATCCTGAACCAATCATTATAATTCCTGAGAATTTGGCACCATTTGTTCCCAAAAATATCATATACCTCACTAAATTTGTACCAAAGGATTTAAACATTAAAAGGTTTAAAACATATCAACGCAAAAAATTAGAAGAAAAAATACCCTACAGCAAAAAAGAAAAGCTCATTGATCAAAAGGCAGGTGTTGTTCGAACGATTAACGAATTAAAATTACTGAAAGAAAGTAATGAAATAGAAGTTGATAAATTTGCCGAGTTAATGGAAAAATATTCTACTAAACTTCAAATGATTGATTCTGCAATTGAAAAACTCGGAAAAAAATAAATTTCATGGAATTATAAATTTAGAGCGGTCTCTCCTCTTTTTGAAAATATTTTTTACGGTTTTCCTCAATAGAAAAATCTCTTTGGGCTTCCTCTTGAAATATTAGGTCGTAAACCTCCTTTAGAATAACACCAATAAGTAAGGATTCAATTATAAAGATGAATAAGATTAGAAATGTTTCGAGAATACCCAATTTTCTAAAGAAAAGGGTACAAAATAATATAAATGGTACAAGATAAAAGACAGTGACAAACCCAATTCGTCTTCCAAACTTTATAATATATCTGTTTTCCAATTTGAGAACTTTCTTTAAGTTAATAACTTCCCATAAATAATAAATACCAAACAAAATATTTATTGAACAAATTATCGAGATGAAATAGATATCTTGAATTCCCAAAGTAATATATGATTTTAAAAATATTGAACTGGTTATAAATGTTAATGAAGAGATCAACAATAATAGTACAAGAGATAACATCCCGTCATGAAAATCTTTATAATCTAAGGTTTTATCACCTTTTCCAGTATTTTTAATTTTAATTTAATTTGAAGTTTGATTACATAAGAAATATGTTCTCTATAAGAATATGTTTTTTTATTTTTGTTAATCAACTACATTTCATTTTTATTTTAAGTACCCTTTTCATCATTATGTCCGAACAAATTGCAATTTTATTATATATTAAAAATATGCTAGCAGATCTAATTTACATCAATGGGATTATTGCAACTGAGTTGATAAAAGTAACGGAAAATACCGCAACAATTCGTAAGGGAGAAGAATTTTTAAAGACAACAACTTGCCTTGAGGAACATAATAAATTAAATAAAAAAGTTATTGAAATTTTGAAGAAATATCAAAAATCCCCCGAAGATTTAGCGGGACTTGATAGTCACGTTTTAAAACATAATAAAAAATAATAAGAGATTATTGGTCAAAAGTGCCTGATCGTTTTGAAAAATTCGTGGAAAACTTGCAAAGGGAAATAATTGAAAAGGAAATTGAAGATCATAATGAAAAAATTGTGAATCTATTTCACAATCCTCAAAATTGGGGGAAACTCTCGAACGAGGAACTTACAGTTCTTGAAGAAACAAAGGGAGGTCCCAAAGGATACTTGTTTGGTATATATTTAAAGATAAAAGAAAACATTATTGTTAAAGCAAACTTTTTTACAGATGGTTGCGGGGTTTTAGTTGCCACTGGAAGTCAAGCAACAATTTTAATTGAAGGCAAATCATTAGAATTTGCTGAAAATTTAGAGGCACAAGATATTGATGAAGCCTTAATGGGTTTACCTGACGATGAAAAATACTGTGCAGATTTAACGATTAGTACGATTAGAGCAGCAATCCAAAAATACAAAACAGGAAACAAGCATTAGAATAATGGTAATAGTTGAAAAAGTGGATATTCCAGTAGAATTGGATAACATATTTCTTAAAGGTTCAATATACTATACATCAAACACTCCCGTTAAAGCTCCATGGTTAATCAACCTAGCAGCATTCATGCATAGTAGGGAAAATTACTTAGTAAAATTTTTTTCTGAAAAATTTGCAAATGCCGGATATTATGTATTGTCGTATGATTACCGTGCTCATGGGGAAACAAAACAACAAACAGGATCTAATTATTTTAAATTGATGCCCCAAATATTTACCGATATCCATGTAGTTCTTGATTGGATTATCAAAAGACAATCAAGTAGAGTTTTAGAAAACAAAATTGCGTTGTTTGGGAGGAGCCTTGGTGGGGCAATTATCTTAACCCATGGATTTATAGATGAAAGAGCAAGGATCTTAATATCTCTCAGTGCCCGGTATGATTACTATACTGCTCAAAACAGATACCCAACTAGACTCCCAGAAGAAAAACATGATGAATATGTTAAGAAAATTAGTCCTAAGTTTTTTGTAAAGGAAGATAAATTGAACAATGAGAGAATTCTGATTGCCCACTGCAGAGATGATGAAATTGTGCCTTTCAAAAATTTATATCAGATAGGAGATCATCTGGGATTAAGAAGTGAAAATGTTATAGAGTTCTCTACTGGAGGGCATACTTTTAAAGGACATCGAGAAGAAATTTTTAAATATTCTCTTGAATTTTTAAAGAAGTTGTAGTAAAAATGAAAAGTTAATATTACCTATTATATACGGTGAATGAAATTTGGAAAAAATACTTATTGCGGGACCAGCCTCTCAAATTCTAGGGGTAAAAATTGCCCATGAGTTAGATATTGATGTTATTAACGCTGAGGTAAAAAAGTTTCCAGATGGTGAGAATTACCTAAGAATCAATCTTGAGAATGAGACTCTAATAGCGGATAAAGAAGTTATAATAGTTCAATCTACTGGCCCAAGTGCTAGTGGAGATCAGAATAGTCGGTTGATGGAGCTCTTTATGATGATTGATTCAGTAAAAAGAATGGGTGCTGCAAAAACAATAGTTGTTGCCCCATATCTAGCCTACGCTCGCCAAGACAAAGTTTTTAGGCCAGGAGAAAGTCAATTTGCCAATGTAATTTTTGGGATTATTAATTCCTTAGGAATCGATGCCTTGTATGTTGTAGATGTACACGCTCCAGAAGTTTTAGACTGGTGTACTTGTAAAACTATAAACATCGATTCTATGAAATTGCTTGCAGATTATATAAAATCAAAAGGACAAAACGAGATTGTTGTAATATCTCCAGACAAAGGGGCAATTGAGAGAACGAAAGCATTTGCTAAGCATTTTGGAGAAAACGTTCCAGTAGAGGTATTCGAAAAGGAGAGAGATCTAAAAACAGGTGAAATAAAGATGACCGGAAGTTCAAACTTGAAAGATAAGGATGTTGTAATAGCTGATGATATTATAGCTTCAGGTGGTACAATGGCAACTGCTATAAAACTTGCAAGAGAAAATGGAGCTGAGAATGTATATGCCGTGGCAACTCATGCACTGTTATTAGAACAGGCAAAGTTCCGAATCCTAGATGCGGGCGCGGATGAAATCATAGGGACGGATTCAATAGACAATGAAGCAAGCAAAGTTTCACTAGCAAAAATAATTGCAGATTATTTAAAATAATCGCATTCCCAAAATCAATAGTTTTCGATTATTTTTAGTACTAATTGCCTAACACTATGTTTTAATTCTTCAATTGTAGACTCATTATTAACAAAATAATCGGCATTTTTAAGAACCTCTTCAAGCCCAAATTGAATTTCCCTACGATCTCTTTCTTCTAGTTCTTCAAGGTTCCTAGGATCGTCAATACGATTTCTTTCAAAAAGCCAAGTAAATCTGTCTTCTTCCTTAACTATAATTGCAATAACGGGGAATTTCCAAAATTTTCGAAACACATTAACTTCGGATGGTGATCTTACACCATCAACGAAAAACACTTCTGACTTAATTTCCTTTATTAATTCAACACATTTTTGGGCAATTATAGCAGATCCATCTTTTTTTCGAAGTTCTTTTGCGATTTTACCTATATTATTACCAGTGGGTTCTAAATTCCTTTTTCTGGCCTCACTTCGAACAACATCACCCATGGTAACAACTGTCCCTAAATCCTGTACTGCTTCAATCGCAGTGGTTTTCCCAGAGCCAGGGAGACCGCAAATCGCAATAACTTTCATTTATAAAAAAGTATAACTAAGATAATTTAAATATCTAGAATTTGTTTAGATTCTATAAAGAAAAAGAAATATTAAATTTAAAACGTGACCTAAAGAGCAATAATTTCGACTAAAATGAAAAAAAAGAAAAAAAGTGACCCTTTCAATTCACCAGTTTTGCTAACATTAAAAGCCTACGAGAGAATCGTTGGTTACGCTATTAGATATGCAAACGAGAAAATCAATGAAAACAAATGGCGTGAAGTATATGGTATTTTAATTGGCTCTATTGAAAACGATTCAAAGCTTATTGTCAAAGACGCAATTCCAATGATCGTTGGTGACAGAGCAGGAGTGAAGTATGAGAATAAACAATATGTCGATATGGCACAAATTGATGCATCAATATATGAAAGAGCAGTGCAGGATGATAAGAATGATTTTATTATTGGTTGGTGGCATACTCATCCTGGTTTTTCACGGAACGGTTTCTTTTTCTCGCCTATAGATTGTATGACGCAATTAGGTTACCAGATCCCTAATCCTTATGCTGTTGGTTTGGTTTTCGATCATTGTGAAATGAATTCTAATTCGAATCTATTAGGGATCGCAGGAATAAGATTAAAAGACCCTGAACGGGGTATTTCTTCCACGTATGACTTAATCAGTTTAGATTTTGAATTTGATGAGGAAGAAATGCTAAAAGAATCTGAAATTGTAATTAAAAATGTTTATAAAAATATTGAAGATGTCTTAAAAGAAGTTAATTATATTGATGAAACTCTGCGAAAAAAAGCTTTAGCCCAACTTCAGAGGAACTACGGTTTAATTATGGTCCCAAAGGAAGATGTGAAAGTGACTGAGGATGAGGAGGAAGCCCAAGAGGATGAACGATATTTATATGAATGGGATCCTGAATTTTTTAAAAAATCTTATCGAATACCTAAATTTAGAGAAAAAATAGAAAAATTAATCTCAGAAGCTCATGACGAACTAGACAAATTCGATAAAAAAGAAGATACTGAAAAATATGAGAGCAAACGGTTCAAGTTAACTAAAAAAATTCAAAACCTTTTAAAGAAACCAAATGATTGGTATGATAAATTAATGGAAGATTTTTCAAAAAAGATTGAAATTATTAGTGATTTTTTCACTTATTTAGATACTAGTGAGAGAAAAATTATCGAGTATTTTGAAGAAAGAAGTTCTGACTATTATAAAGTACTAGATGATCTAAATAGAAGGATGGAATTAAAATTAGAAGATTTTTAAAGCAAAAATTTACTGATTTAATTGTTAAAGTTTAAATGTATGAGAAAATAATAACAAATAAGGACTTTTACTAAAATTATATACAAATATTATATCATTAGGAGTAAAGCTTCTTTTTTAATGAATACAGACTTTTTTCATCGAAAGAGGTTCATTCATGGTTTATGAAACTAAAATTATTATAAGAAATAGAAGTGACAAAGAGAAATCTATTAAAGATGCGATTTTTGCCTTTTCGGGGGGAAAAAAATCATTACTCATTAAAGGAGAGGGGCAAGAAATAAGCACAGCGGTTGAAGTTGCGGAAATATTAAAAAACCGTATGTATCCCCGGCTGGAAATCGCGAACGTATCATTAGGAAGTCGCCCCTTTTTACAATACAAAAATAATCGTTATAATAATAGAAGTAAGAAACCTACCAACAAGAAAATTGATATCATTTCCAATATAGAGATAACGATACAAACAAAACCAACATTTTAATCTATGAAATCTAATTTTAAACACCTTGGTCCCTTATTAGACGAATCTCGTACATCCGAAATTTGTGCCCTATGCAATAATTTTATTTACAAACGGGTGTATTATGATGAAAATTCGGATAAAAAAAGAAAAACTATATTCGTCTGCAAAAATTGTCTAGATAACGACAAATGAAACTTATGCAAGATTAATAGGTTTTTCTTTTCTTAGTTTCCTTTTCTCTAGAAATTTGGTCCAATCGAATGACATAATAAAAAACATTACGGTTATAGTTACTAATAAAAGTATTGCTTCAGTTATTATGCTTGATGCATCATTTGTCGAAATCCCCTGAGAAGTTAGACCAATTGCAACGAAAATAGGCCAAACACAATAAAATAAGATAGTAAAGTTCTTTCCAATCCATGCAGGGATAATGCATTTCCAAAATGGATATTTCATTATACCTAAGGGTAGAAATAAAATATCATCGGGAAGAGGTGTTAAAGCAAATAGAAAGATATATACAGGAGCACGTTTTTTGTTTTGCAATAATAATTTCCCGAATCCATCAACATTGTTTAAAACGCTGGAATCTCTCTCTTTTATAATTTTTTTAGTACTGAAACCTATTGCATATCCTGTAAATTCTCCTAGAGCACTTCCTAATCCTCCAATCAGTGTGATGCCTAAAATTTCAAACCAAAAAGGACCTAATTGCAGAATCTGATTGATTTCGTACCCAAAATTAGAATATTTAATTAATAAGGAATTTGATATGGAAAACAGTACAAAAGGAAAAGGTACAGGGAACCCTATGGATGCAGATCCTAAAAAACATATAACAAGAGAAATTACCAACGCCCAAATATAATTAGAACCTTCTGTGATTAATGCTAAATTTTGCCTAGAGTGAATTATCGCGTTTTGGACATCAGGAACCAATAGAAATAAGAACATATAAATCATAACTATTAAATAGAAACTAACAAATACCAGGGTTAATTTTTTTGAAATTGGCATTTTTCTAACGTCTTCTAGAGAACTTTGTATTTAATCCATTTCGGGCTTTTAGTAATAAGTCAAGATTTGAACTCACTTTCCCGACCACATTAACCTTATTGGGCATCTCAATATCTTCGATTATGATGATTAATTCGTCAGTTTTCGGATTATAAACCATATCTCCCTTCTTTACATCCTTTTTGGATTTAGGGTTAGTTCCTTTAAAAATTCCTATTCCGGGAAGTGTCCAGTAATTCTTTGAACCAAAACTAAATCTTCCTCTTAAAGCAAACGGTATTTTATCAATTATCGCATCAGCTGAAAGGGGTGAGAGATGTCGTATGATATTTCCTTCCATTTTCCCAATGTCAAATAAATCAAGGATTATTGGTATTGTACCAGAATCACTATTCATGTTTTATAAATAATGTAAATACAGATATTTATATTATATTCATCCAAAAATTATTACAAAAATCAAAATAAATTTGAGGAATCGTGATTCTTTTTAATAACAAGATTTAAATACTTCTTTTATCATATAATATGTTGAAGAGGATAATAGGTCCTTATTGCATTGGAATTAGATACATATATGCGGTTTTAACACCGAATTTATTATTGACTTAACAAAACTGATTCCTTTTTTACACCAATTTTTATTTTATGATATCACTCGAATTAAAATTATTTCGTTCTTTGTCAATCGATATATTTTCGTATGTTCCTATCGCACTCAACACCGAGATACATAAGTATTCTTAAAGAGTAGCATACTGGAGCAATCACATGAGTAATTCATTTAATCCATGAAGAATTGTTGCTAAAGACATATTAACAATGAACTTTGAGTTCAATGTAAATGTAGGTTTAATGTTTGATACACAAGACAAAAAAACCTGAAACGCATGGTTTTAAATGAGTAAGTTTATTACCTATTGTCCTTTTCCCTTTTTTTTTCTTTTAATCTTACAAGATCAAATCCAGTGTCTATATCATAGAATCTAAATTGTGCGTTTATTGGATAAGCAGAGAGAGTACTATCTCCTTGTATTAAGTAATTGACTATTTCCCATATAGTTTTTGCTGATAACTTCCTTTCATTATTTACGATTTTATTAATAAAGCTGGTAGAAAAGATAAATAAAGGAATCAATTGATTTATGGTTTCCTGGTTGGTTATTGTACTTATTTTTTTCTGCCAAATTTGTTTTACTCTCATATAAGGTGTTTCTTCTCTAAATTCTAAAGTCGATATTAATCTATTGGGATCCTGTGAACTTTTTAATTGTTGTCCGTTCATTTTTTGGTAAAAAACAATAGGATTCTCTTCAATAGTAAAAAGATAGTCGTGAAGGGATTTAAAAATTGATTTCAATAGTTCCGATTCAAAATACGTATCCCCTGGGAAAATTAAATAGATTCCTCCTTTTTTAATTATTTCTGTATTTTTCGTTATCGAAAGAAAGGAATAAAGTGGTCCTTTTTTATAGTCATTCCCGGAATTAATTGTAATAACCCTATTTTGAAGTGAAGTGTCATTTTCAATGAGAGAACATATATAGTCTTCAATTTTCTCTCTTTTGTGACCAGTTATGATATATATTGAATTGATATCAGCATGAATTAAATTAGAAATGAGATAAGAAAGGAGAGGCTTATTGTCGACTTTAATTAATGGTTTTGGGATTTGAGAGACGATCCTTTTTATCCTTTTCCCTTTTCCTGCACATAAAACAATGGATACTAATTTTTCATTTAGTTTACTTTCTTGTAGTGACAATTCTGTTTCCGTCCATATCCAATATGATTGTGTGTTCTTCTTGGGCTACGGGTTCTCTACTTTTTTCAATTAAAATTGGATATTTATCTAAAATTTTTCTGCCAATAAATGTTTCAATTATTCTTCTAGTTTTATCTTTTGGTATGATCTTTTTATCTACAATCCATCGTGGAGAAAATGGGAGATGCTTGAAATTCTTTTCTATTTTACTCATATAGCCTTGCTGTTCATATGGTAAATTTTTTTTAACTCTTTTCATAAATCTAAAGATATAAGAAAGGATACCGTTTTCTACTTTCCCCACACCAGAAGTAGAGAATGGTTCACAAGCATAAGCATCTCCTGGTTTTAAAATCTGACTATGAAGCTTTTCTTTATAATTTGGGATGAAGGGTCCGGCGTGCAGTAGATTCTGTTTTAGTTCATGGCCACCCAGATTAGTTATTGGTCTTAACCCACGATTAACAATTTTCTGAGCAATTGCCTCCCCTAATTCATATAATTTAGTACCAGGAGTAAAAAGCTCAATAGCAGCATCAAGAGCTTCTTTTGCGGCATCAACGTAGTTTTGCAGTTTTGGATCCTCATCAATATTAACGGTAAAAGCCGAATCTGCTATGTAACCATTAAAATGAGCCCCGACATCAATTTTTAACAGCCCCCTTTCAGGAACAACTGTCTCATCGTCGATAGGTGGGCTGTAATGGGCGGCAATCTCATTCAATGACAAGTTGATGGGAAATGATAACTCACACCCGTTTGCTATTATTTCAGCTTCACATTTCGTAGCGATATCTAAAAGGGTTGCTCCTGGTTTGATAATTTGCCTTGCTAATTTCTTGGCTGCAATAACTCCTTTACCGGCTTTAATATAATCCTGAAGGTAATTATCATTCATTTTTATCATTGAGACATATTTCAAACTTTTTAAGGTGTTAAACGCTCAGGTGTTCGAGGATACATAACAGCCTCCCTTATATCATCTAATCCACAAATTACTGTTAACCAACGAGCTATTCCTAATCCCAATCCCGCATGAGGGGGCATACCAAATTCAAATGCTTTAAGGTGTGATTCAAAATCAATAGGATTTAAGCCTTTTTCTTCTAAAGCGATTACCAATTGATCCTTATCATGCACTCTGGTTCCACCTGAAGTCAGTTCTAAATATCCTTTTTGTAAATCAAATGATTCACTGTATTTCGGATCCTTGGAAGGCATTATATAAAATGGCTTTGCAGCCATTGGCCAATGAGTAATATAATAATATCCCGGCAGCTCATTCCCGAGTTTTCGAATAGCTTCTGTTGAAAAATCTTCACCCCATTCAATATTCATATTATATTTTGAATTTAGAAGATCTACTATCTCATCATAAGTATACCTTGGAAATGGAACCTCAGGAATCTCGGTTTTATCCTCTACTTGTAATATTTTTAATGAACTCATTTGATTTTGTTTGATGCTAGTCATAACAAAATGCACAAGTTCTTCAAGAGTCTTGAGAACATCATCCATTGTAGCAAAGGCCATTTCAAGATCTAACTGTACAATCTCACAGAGATGCCTTTTAGTATGTGACTTTTCAGCACGAAAACAGGGTCCAATTTCAAATACATTCTCAAATACACCACTTAATTGTTCCTTATAGAGTTGAGCAGATTGTGAGAGAAATGCTTCCCGATCGAAATACATAATTGGGAACAATTCTGTTCCGCCTTCTGTTGCTGAACCAATTATCTTGGGTGTATAAATCTCTCTGAAATCATGGTCAAACAAGAAGTTTCTTGAAGCTCTAAGAATTTCACCTCTGATTGCAAAGACTGCATGATTTCTAACAGATCTCAAATCTAATGCCCTATTATTCAATCTTAAATCCAATTCAGAAATTGTTTCTCCTGTCATATCAATTGGGAGCTTTTCTGGAGTTTTATTAAGAATTTTAATCTCAGAGGGTATAATCTCAATTCCACCAGGAGCTTTTTTGAAAGCATGAACCTTTCCCTTCACCATAATGCAATAGTGATACCCGAGTTTTGCCTTTTCAAACAGCTCATCGGAGACAACTCCTTTTTTTAAGGTGATCTGCCGCTCTCCATATATATCCTGTAAATTAATGAACTTTAAACCACCTAGATCTCGGTAATTTCGAACCCAACCGCCGATTATAACCTCTGTATCAATTAAATCCTCTGTGACATCCTTTGTATAGTGAGATTTCCTCCATTCACCCATCTCGTCAAGTGACATTTTCATAGCATCTCTTATATTTTTCTTAAATATATTTCTAAAAATTAAAATAGAAATTAAATTTTTGCCTTCTTATCTATTATTTATGGCAAATTTGATATGGGATGGGAAGGAGAAAAACGGTTACCTTGAAAAAAATGAAGTAGGAACCACACCACTTCAAATTCTAGATCTCTATCCCTCTAAAAAAATCACTTCAATACCATCAGAAAATTGGCAAAATCTGCTAATTAGAGGGGAAAACGGGGATATTTTAGATAGGTTGATAGATGATTTTGAGAACAAAATTACTCTTATTTATATTGATCCACCTTTTGCCACAGGTGGGGAATTTAACCTCAAGACACATATTGGTGTAGAAGGAGAATATATCAGTAATATTGCATATACAGATAAATGGAAAGAGGGATTAGATTCCTATCTAACATTTCTTCACAAGCGACTTACTAAAATGAAAAAATTGTTGATTAACGAAGGTTCTATATACGTTCATTTAGATTGGCATGTATCTCATTATGTTAAATTAATAATGGATGAAATATTTGGGATTGAGAATTTTAGAAATGAGATTGTATGGGCGTATCCCGCAGCCTCGGTTAAAACTAGACGATTTTTTATAAGATCCTATGATACAATTCTCTTTTACTCGAACTCAAATGAGTATATCTTCAGAGATGATCCTAACATTTACCAAGAATATTCTTCTCGAGTCAAAAATGCCCTAAAGAAAGATGATAAGGGTATATTTTATTACAGGGGCGGGAGTCATGATGGGAGAAAATTATCGAGAAAAGTCTATGTCGATAATGAAGGTATTTTTCCTCGAGATGTTTGGAGTGATATTCCTTATATTAGAGCAAATACAAAGGAATATCAGGGATTCACTACTCAAAAACCTGAGCGTCTTCTAAAAAGAATTATATTAGCATCATCACGGGAAAAAGATCTAGTTGCAGATTTCTTTTGTGGGTCCGGAACTACATTAGCAGTAGCAGAAAAGTTGGGGAGAAGGTGGATCGGGTGTGACCTAAATGGAAATGCTATTCACATTGCAAGAAAGAGAATTCTCAATATAGCCAACAGCAATAACGTACTTGATTGGAAAAAGAAATATAACATCGATGCAAACACCTTTAAATTTCTTATACTAGATAATGAAAAAAGTTTATCCGTTTTCCCTAAAGAATTTACGAGCAATATCAGTCAAACTCCATTAATACCTAAGATTAAAGATTCACTTGAACTTGAGATAAAAATAGACCAAAATGATAACAATGTGGTTGTAGAACTTACAGATTATAAAAATTCATATGAAACCTTTATTTCTAAAAAAATACGAGAAAATATCTTCTCTTTTTCTGATTGGGTTGATTTCTGGTCAATTGATTACGATCATAATGAGAAAATTTTCAAACATTCATGGTGGTCTTTTCGATCTCCCAAGAGAAAGCAATTAGAGTTAAAAGCAGCCCCGTTTTGTTACGAAAAACCCGGTACTTATACTCTTTCAGTCAAAGTCATTGATATTTTTGGATTGGGAACTCAGAATTCATATGAGATTAAAGTTTGAAGTTACTTGATTAGTTCTCTTATTAGCATTGTAGCATAACTCCCTTTTTGAAGTGAAAATTCAATCTTTAATTTTTTCTTTTGAGGATTCAAGTCATCATCAGCAAGTTCAATCAATTTTAGGTCATTAGGTTTGATAGTCATAGCTCGAATTGTTCCTTTAAATTCTTCTCCATTGGCAACTTCATTTCTAAAAATGCTTTTTTCAAATTTCTCTGAATCAGCTACTTCATAATAAATCGACTTCATCAAAGGAAAATCGTCTAAATTCGTAGTATTTCCAATAATAGGTATAATTATAGAAGCCCGGTTTAATTCAATGGCCTTTTCTAAGTACGTATCATAGTCACCCCCATAAATGTATTTTACTTGAGTAATATTCCCATGATTATCATCTAGTATAGAAATTACATCACCTTTGACTGGTTTAAATAAGGGAAGTCCCCTCTTGACTCTAACAGAAAGCATCTTGTTGAATAAATATGACTGAAATGAACTTTTTAATAATCTTCTTAAATCATATGATAACGTATTAATCGCTCCGAAAAAATCATTGGGGTGATTCATTAAATGAAAGATCATATCTTTTTCATAATTTAGACTATTAGGGAAATTCACATATGCCTTCTCTAAATCTTTATCAATTTGCAGATTGTTCCTTGCTAGCATTGATTCATTCGATTCTGTGGAATATGTGGTTAAAACATATTCATTAAAGGCTTTTTCATAATTGCCCTCAAGTAGAAAACGCCCAACAATGTGAGAATTTGGTCTAAAATATCCAAACCTTTGTAAACCATAATAATTAGGGATTCCGTTTTGATTAATAAATCCTAAAAGATTCTCTATATCCATTTTAAGATTTTTTGAGAGTTCGATATTTCTTATAACCACAGTGAAGTTGTTGCCCAAATGGGAGCCTACTTTTAACGGTTTTTTTGTAGGATGGATATTTCGTACGTAAATATTTGGGATTTTTAGATTTCTCAATTTCTCGACATGGTTTCCCTTTACGGATATTTGTTGTACCGAAATTGACTGTTTGTCTTTTAATCCTGAATACCTTACCGAACTATATGGAATCCCAAGAGCTTTACTGATTTGTCTTGAAGCTTCAAAAGTATCTCTATTTATTTTTATTAGATTAAAAGTAGTATATTTATCAGTAAGATCATCGGAAAAAGATGGGCTGGGGATATCCGTTTTTATATCAAGGGTTTTTCCAGTATGATCTATTTCTTTTACGATGAAATCTTTAAAATCATTTTTATAAACTCCTCCTATCCCTTTAATGTCAGAAGTAGAATAGGATTCAATACCAACATATTTTTCTACTTCATTTTTAGTGTTATCCCTAAATGAGAAATTAGGAGTGTTTTGGTTTTGCACTTTTAGGATGCCTGAATTTTTAGCTTTATAATAATTTTAGAACTCCAGTAATTTTATCAATATCTTTGGATAACACTGGACCAATTCCTATAGCAGTTGTTGTCCCTGGTTCTAATTGAGTTAGACCTGCATCTTTAACAACGAAATATGGGAAATTATTTGACTCTAAAAGGTTTATCATTTCTTTCAACTGCTCTAAACTGGAAATTTTAAGAACTACTTTTTTTTGCCCCGAGTTCTTCCAGTTTTTCCATGCATTTTTATTTTGAATTCGCACCAGATCTGATGCGGATACACTAGCATGACAGGATTGAACACACTTTTTTCCAGTGCCCATTTTTAAATCTGTTCTGATTAGGATGATTTGTTTATATTCTTCCACTGTAATTCTAGTAAATAGTAGGAATAGAATAAATTAAACATTATTGATTATTGAAATTCAACTCTAGTAATATTCCCAGTCAGCTCATGAACTAATTCCTCAAGCTCTTCCTTAGTAAAGAGGATTTTTTCTTTGTCCTCCTTCCATAAGACAGCTCTAAATTGTACATCACCAGTAGCTAAAAAGATCTCGTTCAAGGACACAAGTTTATAGGGATTTATTAAGGCTTCAACTACTATTCGGGGTTTCTTGGTGTTTTGAACTAGAATTATTTCGTCTATTTCATATGTTTCCTTTATCCAATCGATCAATTCTGGAGTAATTTTTAGCTTATCTTTTCTTCCTACTACCAGAATCACAACATCTTCAAAATCAATCGCCTTGTAAAAGGATATACCTTTTAGAAAGGCAAATTTTTCATTTTCTTCCTCTAAACTAAGCAAATCTTTTGCCAAATCTATTTCGAATTCTGTTATTTCGCCAGAATCCAATCTAGCTTGACAATTAGTGCATAAAAAACCAGAATTTATACAAGTCTTATCAGCAGGAAGAACTTTCATGTTTCTTAAATTAAAGTAAGTATATTAATAAACTACGCGTCGATTATTTAGTTATAATAGATTTTAATGTAATTTATATCTATTAACAATATTTAATTAATTTTATGATATAGTTTCTTAAATTCGTCATTTATTAAGGTTTAGAATGAGATTACATAATTAGTCTCAATTACAATCAAGAAGCGTTAGATTATCAATCTATAAAATGAATCCATTGACACTCCTATGAAAAAAGGCATTGACGAATAATTGTTGATTTATATTTCTACAGTAAGAATTTTATCGATTTCATCTTCAATCGTTGTTATGCTCTTCACAGCCTCCCTAAATTCTTCTGTAGTAATTTTCTCTCTATTTAACACCACTTTTGCTAATGCTGTATATTTCTCAATAACTTGAGGGTCAGTGAAGTTTTTAAGTTTTAAGCAAAACGAATACAGGTAGGAATATGTCTCAGCATACCGTGAAAACTCTAAAGATTCCTTAACCATATCCAAATAATACTGCAATCGGAGTCTTCTATCCTTTATTTCGTCTCTAAGCGATTTTGCTTCAATCTCGTACTCTATAAATTTTTCATCATCTCTAAGCTTTTCTGAGATTTTAATTAACCTCTTGGCAGTTTCATATTTTTTGAGATAATTTTCCTCGGTCAAGTAGATTGCAGTGAGTTTCTCTTTTTTTTTTAATAATGTTTCCCGTATTTGATCAGATAATGTACCTTTGAGCTCCCAAATGGATTTTAGAATGGAACTTTGATCGATAGTCATGGAGGATTCAGAGATCAATTTTTTATTTGATAAAATTAACTCTACTATTTTTAAATCGAATTTTTCAAGCATTTCCAGATCTTTGTCCCAATTTACAAACAAATCCTGATAATTCATTACAATTTTGACAATCTTGGGAATCAATTTCTGTGCTTCTTTGTTGTCTTCCTTATCTATAATTATGACTAAATCGGAGGACACCTCAGGAACTCTTGAAATTAAAACTAGATATTCACCTAATTCAATTGTACTTAAAGATTCAGTGGTGCTTGTTGTTAATTCAGATACAAACGTCTGGAGTGCCCCAAAAAAAGAGCTAAACATCTCCATCTTCTCATCGCTTTGAAAATTCTTGTTGTATAACAAATTCCTTGAGTTGCTCTGGAAAAAATAAAGCGATTGAATCATGAATTAATTTAACCCTATGTTATATTTTTAATTATTTTAATTACTTTCCTTCAAAATCGATCGCAACTATAAATAATTTAACTTAATTTGAAAATTTATAATTTTCCTTTTTTGATTTATAGGTTAAAAACTAGTACAAAAACCATGTTCACACAAAACTCAGAAAAAGAATAAGTTCTAACAAAAATTTTTGAGTCTTTTAGAGCTCAATAACTTCGCAGCTAATATCTCTGAGAAGTCTTTCTGCAGTTGCGGGATCAGTTTTATATGTATAAAGAATCTTCTTGGTTCTCAACTTTAACTTAACTACGTCTCGTAATCTCTTCACACGACAATGAACTGCAAATTCAGCCAATTCTAAAAACTTTTCTTCATCCTTTATTTCTCGCGGCAAGGTTATTCAACTCAGAATCTAATGTGTACTTAATAATAAGATCTATTTACTATAGAATTTTAATTTTATCATAGTTCACCTTCAATTCAATCAAAAATTTTATTTTGAATCGCGTGTTTTTGAAATTATTCATATTATTTATTTTCCTAAGTTCAGCCTAGGGAACCAGAATAAAATAGAAAAACTGATAAAAAGTGCCGATCGACGACCCCGTTAAAAGAAGAATTGCCAGATACCACTTATTGGAGAAATCTGTTTGCCGAAAATGTGGTGCTTTAAATCCTGTAAAAGCCAAAAAATGTCGGCGATGCTTCAGTAAAGATTTAAGACCTAAGAGAAGGGAACTTACTAAGTAATTCATTCTGATATTGTTCTTCTAAGTTTCAAATCCAATATCATCTTTTAGTTACGAAGATTAAAAGCTAAGATAATATTATTAAAAGATGTTGAATTATGAAACTGTGGACCATGTGGGCTGAGTATAACGTGGTCTCAGAATTCAAACACAATTCAGAATCATCAAAAATGGGAGTTATAAAATAAGATGAGCTCAAGAGAAATGACTTCAGAAAAGCGAGATGTGAAGAATTTTGACCAAGTTTATTTAAAGGTAAGACACGAAGCAGAATTGACAATCACTCAAGGCAAACAAGAATCACTTACCATAATCGCACCTAAAGATATACTTGAAAGAATAGAATCGACAGTGAAAGATGGGATTCTAATGATATCTTCAAGAGGGAAATGGTTTGAAAAAGTAGGCGATGCGGTAAGAACAAGTGTAACCAGAAATGTGATAAGATATAATCTAACAGTCAAAAACCTTAAATATTTAGAAATAGCCGGCTTAGTTCGCACCACCGCGACACGAATAAAATCAGATAGCTTATGGTTACAGTTGAGTGGTGCAGGAAATGTTAATATTACTGATCTTGAAACAAAAAATTTAGAAGTTACATTACCTGGTGCGGGTAGGATTACTTTAATGGGAAAGACATTAGAACAAAAAATAACTGTTAAGGGTGCTGGAGAATATTATGCTCCTAAATTAGAAAGTAAGAAAGCTACGTTAACAGTACAAGGAGTAGGAAGCACAACAGTTTGGGTTACTGAGGAGTTTGATGTTACTGTTCATGGGCTTGGAAATGTCTCATATTACGGTGAACCAAACGTTACCAGTAATATGCCTAATGTTGGTAAGTTAAATAGTTTAGGAATGCCCGATTGGTGAAAACTTCACATTTTGGGAATTTAAATATTTCTAATTTTACTTTTTTTATAACTTACAAACCCAAATTTACAATTTTGTACACTTCCCCCATTTCCATATATATATGATAATGCCTTTATTATTTTACTAAGAAATCTAATTACAAATTGGTCTTAAACTATATAAAATTCAAAATAAAGGTGAAAAATTCTAAATGGTATCCATAATGGTAGCTTCTTCGTATCCTGGCCATAGAGCAGATGAAATTGGACAAATGTTTGTAGGAGACAAAGTCCCCAAAGTAGCAGATTTTGTAAAACGTGTAAATATATGGGTTTCCACTGCTGGATCCTCCGATCGAGAATATAAAATCTATGCGCTGTACGAGGCTCCAAATGATAAAATGTATGAGGCAATGAAATCAATAGCAGCTAGATATGCCGGGTATAGAACAGTTGAAGGTTTCAGGTATCAAATCGAACCTTTACTCACAGTTCAAGAAGCACTACCCATGATAGGACTTGGATGAATAACTAATATTCCGAATAAATACATTATCATTAATTCTTTTTTTTTACGCTTTTCTGAAATCTCATTAGTTAATTCTTAGATGCTCTCTAAATTTGAACTTAAAAAGATGTACTAAAGACTTTTAAGGAAACTCTTCTTCCATATTTTTAATCCATAAATTGCAAATCCGAGTATAATGGCTAAACAACCTCCAAAAGAATTAATTCATGCAAGAGAACTTCTGGATCAAGGCAAATTAGATGAAACACTTGAAATTATAGAGAATTTTGAAAAGAAAGAGTCACTCGATGCTGGAGAACGCCTCTCCGCGCTTTTGATAAAAGGGAGTGTATATCTATACAAACAACGAACTAGGAAGGCTGTGAATATATACAATATTGCATATCAAATGAGCCAAGACCTCGGGTCAACACTTGAATCTATCAGTGCTCTTACTGGAAAAGCATATTTAGCATTCTTAGGGGATACTGATATTGCATCTACATACATATTAGATGCTGAAACAAAACTAAATTCGCTTGCTGATGATCCTTCTCTAAGGCTGTACAGAAGAGGAATCTCATTCATAAAATCTTGGATCTTATATTTTATGGGTAAATACGATGAAGCCGTAAAATTAGCTGAGGAATGCGTGAATTTAATTGAGAAAGAAAAATTGGGCAATAAATTAGATCTCGCCGCAACATATCTGTTATTAGGATGGGTTAATAATATTAAAGGGAATCTTACTAAAGCGTTAAAATATGCCATGAAAAGCATGGAGCTTAATAAAAATCTAAATCACAATGTTGTAATCCCAGATGTTTGTTTTCTGATTGCAATGATTCATTATAGTAAAGGGAACAACGATCAAGCTATTGAATACTGTAAGCAAGGTTTATCGATTAAGGAAATCAGCAGCCTAACACAAGTAAGGACACAAATGTATTTGTCCGAGATCTATATTGCGAAAGGTGAATTAAATCTAGCTATAAATTATCAACTGCAAGCAGCCGAACTTGCTGAAAAGTCAAATCTTAAAGATATTCTTGTCTCTTCCTTAAGACAAGTGGGGTATACATACCGTTTTATGGGAGAAGATAGTTTGGCGATCGAGTATTGTGAACGCAGTTTAAAGCTTGCTGAAAAATGGGATTTTAAAATCCGAATAGGACAAGCTCTCGTGTTCCTTGTTTTTTTATATATTGATGCAGACTCTCGCGAAAAAGCAATTCAATACTATTCTCGTATATCTGAACTTTATGAACAAAGAAAGGAAATAGGGGATGCTCATCTTCATGTCGATTATTTGATGTCAAAAGCATATGTCTTAAAAACAAGTACAAGAATGCGAGATCACGTAGAAGCACAAACCGTATTTAAAGAATTATTTGATTTTATAATTGTAGATCAACCTAATAATGTCGATATCCCAATTTGGTCAATGGGTAATTTATGTAATCTTCTGTTTGAGGAGTTATTTATGTATAATGATCCTCAAATTTTAGATGAGATAGAACCACTTATTGATAAGAGTTTAAAAATAGTAGAAACAAGAAATCATTATTCTTGGTTAGCTAACGTCAAATTATTACAGGCCAAGTTAGCCTTAATTAAGATGGATATCGAGGAAGCAAAAAGAATTCTAATGGAAGCGCAACATGTCGCTGAATCTCACGGTCTTAATTTATTAGCGTGGGGGATTTCAAGCGAACATGACAAATTATTGGATCAAATTGACATCTGGGAAAAGATCAAAAAAGGTGAGACTTCAATGGCAGATCGTATTGAATTAGCATCTGTTGACGGAGTTCTTAACCGCTTGAAAAGAAAACGTACAGTAGATCCCCCAAAAGCAAAAGATGAAGAATCAATATTACTACTCATTATGGACAACAGTGGAATTCCTTATTTCAATCATAATTTTGAGAGTAATTGGGATATTGATGGAATATTTAGCTCGTTCATGTCAGCATTTAATGATTTCAGTTCTGAACTCTTCTCAAAATCGATTGATCGGATTCGAATCGGTGAAAATACCATCCTGATACACCCAATTGATCCATTTCTGGCTTGCTATGTTATCAAGGGGCAATCCTATCCTGCCCTACAGAAGTTAGTTCGATTTTCTGATACCATAAGAGAAAATTCAGAAATATGGCAAGCCTTAAACAAATCAGTTAAAACCAGTGAAGTATTAGAACTTGAAAGATCACCAGCTCTTAAGTCTGTGATTAACGAAATTTTTTCTTAATACTGTATCAAATGATATGACTTAAACTATTTTTAATTGATACTATTAAAATATTTCCATCTTTTCCATAATTCGTAAACTTTTTTAATTTTATGACTTAGAGATCATTATAAAGAAAATATTATTTCAAAAAAAAAATTCAATACTAAATTAACAAAACGTGATAAAATATGGCACAATTAGGCGGAACACCTGTATTAATTATGAAGGAAGGTACAGAGCGACAACGGGGCAGAGATGCGATGTCAAACAATATTGCCGCGGCAATTGTTATCGCTGAGGCAGTACGAACTTCACTTGGTCCACTAGGTATGGATAAAATGCTCGTAGACCAATTTGGCGATGTTGTTATAACCAATGATGGTGCGACAATCTTAAAAGAGATTGATGTACAACATCCAGCTGCCAAAATGATGGTAGAAGTTTCGAAGACTCAAGACTCTGAAGTTGGCGATGGTACCACAACCTCCGTGATTCTCGCAGGTGAACTCTTAAAACGAGCCAAGAAACTCGTTGAACAAAAAATTCACCCAACCGTGATTACCGAAGGATTTCGAAAAGCGGCTGATAAAGCAGTTGAAATACTTGAAAGTATCTCAGTAAAGAGCGGGATCGATGACGAACAAGGATTACTAAACGCGGCACAAACGTGTATGTCCAGTAAAATCGTCTCGGAATCAAAAATTATGCTTGCCAAAATCTGTATGGATGCTATTAAAGCTGTAGCTGAAAAACAAGAAAACGGAGATTGGGTAGCTGACATTGATAAAGTTCAAATTCAAAAGAAAGCGGGAGACAGCATTGATGATACCAGTTTAATTAAGGGTATCATCCTTGACAAAGAAGTTGTAAGCCCTGGAATGCCAAAAAGCATGAAAGATGCCAAAATTCTTCTATTACAAAGCGCTGTCGAAATTGAGAAAACTGAATTCGATACTAAACTTCAAATTACAAGACCAGAACAAATTCAAGAATTTCTTGACGAAGAAGAAAAAATGCTCAGAATTATGGTTGAAAAAATTGAAAAATCTGGGGCAAACGTACTCGTCTGCCAAAAAGGAATTGATGACTTGGCGCAACATTTCCTTACCAAAGCAGGAATTATGGCCATCAGAAGGGTTAAAAAATCTGATATAGAGAAACTCGCTAAAGCAACTGGTGGTATGATCTATACCAACCTCGACGACGTCACTGAAGATAAACTTGGATGGGCTGGAATTGTCGAAGAACGCAAAATTATGAATGATTCCTGGATCTTCATTGAAGAATGCAAAGATCCTAAATCTGTGGTAATTCTTATAAGGGGAGGAACTGAACTCGTCATCGATGAAGTTGATAGAGCAATTCATGACGCCCTTTGCGTAGTTCGCGACGTAGTTGAAGACCAGAAAATTGTCGGCGGTGGTGGCGCTCCTGAAATTGAAACTGCTATTCAATTACGGGCTTATGCATCTACTCTGGGCGGCCGTGAACAGCTTGCTGTCGAAGTCTTTGCCGATTCACTTGATATCATCCCAAAAACCTTAGCTGAAAACGCTGGCTTAGACCAAATTGATATTTTAATGCAACTAAGGTCCTCACATCAAAAAGGCAATGTTTTCGCTGGCACTAACCTAGACACTGGAGAAACTGTCCCTGATATGATGAAAATTGGTGTTGTCGAACCAACTGTCGTTAAGATACAAGCTATCAAAAGCTCCACTGAAGCAACATCAATGATCCTCAGAATTGATGATGTTATCGCAAGCCAAAGATCTGCTGGACCACCTGGTGGAATGCCTCCGGGAATGGGCGGTGGTATGGGTATGCCTCCAGGGATGGGCGGTGGCATGGGTATGCCCCCGGGGATGGATTACTAGTAAAAGATGTTTTATTTTTAATTTATTTTTTATTTTTATTTCTTATTCTTATTTAATCTTAAATTGAGTTAATTTAAGATATTGAAATAGAACCTAAAACTAAGCAGAAGAGAAAACATGAGACTACTGCCAAAAATTAGTAAAATAATACAGATTTACTGCTCTCTCTTCATCTTAATCGCTGAAAATTAGTGGTTTTTATTAAAAGAGATTATAAACAATTATTTAACTTTTCTTTGTCTCACCAAATCTATCAAAGATATTAAAATAAGAGCTATTTAAATTCAGAGTGTTTTAGCAATCATGTACAATTATTAACAAGGTTAGCTTAATATAGATCATTCAAAGAATTTTTTATAAGGGTAAAAGGAAATCCTCTTCCCCATAAAGAAATTTATGCAATCAGGCGCCTGGTATGTTTTTTCAAACTTCTGATTATGGGCCCATTCAGGATATTTTTGTATTGTTAAGGTTTTTTGCGGCATTTCTATTATTCTATGTAGCTGTTCAAAATGGCAAAAAAATCAAAACAGGAAAATTTCTGTCAATAACAACGGGATTCACAATTTTTCTTATAAGTCTTGGGATCTTCAATTTAACTGGTGCTTTTCAATATTTCTATATTGAGTATCCTCTATATGACTTAATAGATACAATAAGATTTATTGATCTTAGTGCTGGTATTATTTTTCTCATCTTTTTTATAGAAATCGAAACAAAACTTCGTGCTCTAAATCCAAAAACTGTGAAATTTTCATACCCATATACAATTACTTCACTTATCGGTACAGGAATTATTTTTTCTCTTTATATTTTTAAGTTTATTGAACCCTTTTTTATTTTCATAGTAAGCTGTCTACCGTTATTGATTGTTGGGGTTAAATTCATAAAAAACCTTAAATCTCTTGAAATAGTTAGACGAGCTAAGGCAATTCCATGGTTTCTTCTAGGTCTACTTCTGGCAGGTTTATCAAATTTTATTTTACTACTCTACAATTTATGGACTTTTAACATAAACTCCATTCTAGTTATAATTGGGGCTTTGATGTTGAACCATGGGTGGAGTCGCTTCCCAATTCTTTCAGAGTTGGAATGGATGATGAAAATGGAACGATTGATGGTTATTGAACCAAGGTCATCTTTAATGCTATACCAGTATAAATTTAAAACATTGGTAACTCAAGTTAATGATGATATTGCAGGTACAGTTATAGGGGGAGTAAATATGATTCTAAAAGAAATTTTGACTACCAAAGGGCATATAAAAGAAATTGACTATGAAAATAAGAGAATATATTTTACACATGGTAGCCATTCACTAAGCATTTTAATTACAACCGTTCCCTCTAATGAATTTAAATATCGATTAGAAATGTTTCATTTATCATTTGAGAGAATGTTTAAAAAGGAATTGGAATCAGAGTTTTTTGAAGAAATCACCAAGTTTAAAAAAGCGAGCAACTTAGTAAAACAATACTTTTTGCAATAATTAGAGATTTGGATTGATAATATGGGAATATTTAAATTGAGAGGGTTTTAAGCGAGTTTGAGACAAATATGAAATAATTATTCCCTGATTTTATTTATAATCAATATCTTTCATTGGTTTTTATATTTTTTAAATTTAAACCATTCTCTCGAATTTTAAATTCTTAATCCGTCCCTCGCTGATTCTAAAGCTTTTAACATTATTTTGTTCATCACGTTTAAATTTTATAAATTGAAGCCAATTTCTGAAGATATCGTTGCCTAAATAGAGTAATTTAGTTGGTTCACCCCGTGGGGGGATTATACTTAATTGGTCTTCTTTTATTGAAAAATTATACACGCTTTCTAACTCATGACTATAATACTTGCCGGTGAACTCTAATAATTTTTCATGAGAAACATCTTTAGGTACTAAGCGTTTTGCTATAAGATCCAATCCAGATAGATAGACGGATTGAAATCTTTTATCATCAAAATCTTGAAAAGCATATTCACCGCCCTCGATATCTTGAAAAAGAAAATCCCCCTTAGGTGTGAGTGGATTATTAGGTAATCCGAGTGGATTGATAAAATCAAAACTGACATAAAATTGGCCATCTTGAAAGGCAATTAGCAGTAATAACGTATTTTTTACGCCGTATAGCCCAATAATTTCATATGGGATTTTAATTTTACTTTGCTTCGTTTTTAGTTTTACTTTAGGTATCTTTTCTATATCTTTTTTAAGTATAATATCAGCAATTTTTTTTGCTTTTAGTTCAGCTCGAAATCTTCCGAAATTGCTAACACAAATAATGGTAGTCTGTTGATTAGGAAACCGTATGAAATAAGCTCGAAATCCAGCATCGGCCCCACCATGTTCAACGGTATCCAATCCTCGATATTTTTTTATGGATAGCCCATTGGCATACACAATTTCCCTACCATTATTTAAAACACCTTTTTGGACCATTTTTTTTAGCACAATCTTGCCGCCCACCTTACCAGTGTAGAAGTTTTTATCCCACTTTGCCAAATCTTCAACAGTGGTGAACAAACTTGTTGCACCCACATTTGCAAAATTTAATATATTTTTTACTATCTTTCGGTTTTTCAATCCATATGAGTATGCACGATTTTTTACAATTTGCTGATGGTCATGGTGAAAATGGGTTTGGCCCATTTCCAATGGTATAAAGATTTTAAGATTTGTGAAATCTTTAAATTTTTTACCTGAAACTGTCGATACAATTTCGGCTAATAATGTGTATCCTGTATTTGAGTATAGAAATTTAGAACCTGGCTCATAATTTAATTCTTGCTGCTGTTTGACTATATTTAAAATATCACTCTGGGTAATAACATCATCCAGCCGCCAGCCAGCCATTCTTAATAAACCAAATTGACTACGTAAACCACTAGTGTGGTTTAGTAGGTGTTGGATGGTGATTTTTTTTCCGCATTGAGGAATATCAGATAAATATGATTGAATTTCATCTTTCAGTGATAATTTGTTTTCTTGTTCTAAAAGTAGGATTGAAAAAGCTGTAAACTGTTTGGATACTGAAGCTACATGAAAGATAGTTTGTGGAGTAATGGGAATTCCATACTCAAGATTGGCCATACCATATCCCTTTTTATAACATATATCGCCATGTTTTACAATAGCAAGCGCACAACCTGGGGTGTTTTCTTTGTCTATTTTTTTGAAAACAATGTCAATATTATGGATTAAATTAGAGGAAACTTCTGTGTTCAATTTTAAGGATCACCTGTAATCGAATTATCGGATATATTGGTATAAAAAAAATTAAGATATATAAAGAAATTTGTATATCATGTAAGGGGAATGCTCTTTTATTTAACAAAATCATCCGTGAACGAGACCATATTAAGTACTTATTCACTAATTTTATTTGTAATCCAAAATACTTTTGATTAAATAAAATAAAATTGGGATTGATTTAAGATGAAATTAAGATGGCAAATTTTAGTAATATTAGGGTGTCTGGCAATTGTGCAACTAGTACTTGTCCTCATTGCGGCTCTGATAGGTTGGCCAATAATCCATGTAATTGGAGAACCTATTTCAATTGCGGTATTCGATTTCTGGAGCATGGGACATCTACTACTCGGAATTGCATTTTTTATTTTGGCTTTTACAATTTATTTTATACGTAATAATCGCGATGTTTCTCCTGAGAATGTTTCTATCCACACAGTAAAAATACCAGTACCATGGAAGATGTTTGTAAGTTGGATAATTAGTGTCATAGTGGCTATAGTATGGGAAATTATTGAAAATACCTTAGGTTTATATTTGGGAATGAAACCCATACTTGATAGTCCATTAAATGCAAGTTCAGATATTATTGTTTGGAGCATTGGTGGTCTCGTAGCCTGGTATATAACTCATTTAATGTTCGTAAGTAGACGTTATATCATTGTATTTTATGTGTACGGAATTATAACTTTGCTAGTTGGTGTATTTTATTCGGTGCTTTATATTTAATTAAATTTCACTTCTACTACTATGAGTATCTGGGGATTTTGAGGTCAAAAATTTAGATTTTACATAGAAATACCTTAAGATTAAACTCAAAATCTGATTTCAAGGGAATCTAAAAATTTAGAGCCTTATACATTGATTTTTTTTTTTTTGAGATACACTTTTTTATGTTCAAATAATTGTTCTATTACAAAAATGTAAACTTTTAAATATCTATTAGTAATACTAATTTCACAAAATTTAGAAAATCTGAATATTGGGTAGGGATTCTATTGAACAAACTGGGCTGGAATCAAATCCTATGCGTATCCTATTCCAGTGTTAAATTTGGTTTCCATACAATATATTGTACTCATCTTAATATAATAGATTTAGTGGATCCTCCCGCTTATGAGGATTTTTTGAACTTATGAAAATTATCATCAAGGGTTATTAAAGCAGTGAGTAAAATAGTGAAAAATGCAGTGGATATTACTTTTAAGATATGCGCTGTAGGAGATAAAGGGATTGGTAAAGAGGCGTTTGTGAAATCATTTATTCTGGAGAGTCGTTATGAAGAGGATGAAATGTCTCCAACAATCGGTGCTGAACTTTATGCTAAGAATATAACTGTAAATACAGAGGAAGGACCTAAAATTTGTGCTATTCAGCTTTGGGATTTTTCAGGTGAAGAGAGATTCAGATTTTTATTACCTCAATATTCTTTAGGTTCTAACGGTATAATTTTATTTTTTGATTTAGCAAATCGAGAATCCTTCATACGCTTATTAAATTGGATGGAAAGTATAAATGAAGTTTTAGAAAAGGACAAACTCTCTAGAGGTGAAATACCAATTCTTCTAGTAGGAAATAAAAGTAGAGTGGATTTTTTTGCTGTATCACCAAAAGAAATTAACCAATTTATACGTAAACATAATTTAATTTATATAGAAACGTCTACTAAAACAGAAGAAGGTGTAGTGGATAGTTTTTATTGTATTACCAGCTTGATGCTCGGAGTGGATATTCAGAGTGATTATTTCTTATCAAAAGACATAATTTATCATCCAAAAACTAGTATGACTCAAATAATTTCCCCAGTCTCTTCTTTGACTCCTCAAGATCTAAGCATTTTAAGTCAAAAAGCGATATTTCAGAAGCTAGAAATACTTGAAAAAAAATTCAATGGTATTGAAAAGAAGTTAGATGATGTAAAAATTGTTAAATTAATTAATGAAAAGATTAATGAAATTTTTTCGTCTTATGAAATCAAAGAGGATTTAGGTCCCGAGGCCCATAAAGATTTATTAATATTAGTTGAAGTACAATGGGATGATAGAGAAGGTCCAAAATTGATAAGTTATTTCCCTTATGATACAGAATTAGACTTCTCACTCAGTGACATTGGTGAGCAGCTCTATGAAGTATCAGTTCCAATATATGGACAAGATCATATATTAAATGCAGAAGGTGCACTAATAAATATACAAAATGTTCGAATTATGGCATATGCCTTTTTTGATTCGTATCCTGATGAATCTTGTAGAGAGGGAAGAAGGAATTATATGTTCTCACTTATTGCATCAAAAATCAGCTATTTCCAATCATTACAAATAAAACAAATATTTTTGGAATTATCCTCTGTCTATAAAAAGCGGGAGAAATGGATTATAAAAGAATTTTGGAAAAAGCTTTCTGATATATTTTCACCCCGTATTTCTTAAAATAATTCATTTTCTCTCCTTTAAAGTCTAAGATATAAGATTTGTAGTAATAGGTTAAATACTTAAATTCTAATTTGTTTTTCTCGTTGTTTGCTATTAATATTATCTATTATGCTAAGGAATTAATCTTTGTCTTATATATCTGATTAGCTTATATACTTTCTTATAATAATCTTCGTCGCTTTTATTCGTATTTGCAAGTATGTCTAACCTTCGTTTAATGTTCATCGTTATTCCTCCAAATTGACTCTCAAATGCTTCTAATCTTCGTTTTAAACTGAATTCTAACTTTTCATTTTCACCCATATTCAAATAATTATCTATTGCTCGTAAAATCTTTTTTTTATCATTGGGCAATTCTCCCCAGATTTCGAGTAGCAAGTTAGCCGCGGAATCACTGGTTACAGTGGTGTTGCATGTCATATTTTCGATTAATAGTTTTTCTTCTCTTACTACTTCCTCTTCAGTTAATTCCTGAAATTCTCCTGCCTGTTTTTTTAAAAAAAGTCCTGTAAATGGGAAGATTTCCAACGTTCGTAATCTCACAAAATCGGGTTCTACTTCATTTAAAACACGTGCAGTCTCAAGGGCATGCTCGTTACTTAAATATTTTCCTCCTAATCCAGGCATTACATAGGTACACAACGAAATCCCTCCATCCTTTATTTTCTTCCCCCCCATAATATGACCTTCACTGGTGACCCCCTTATTCATGAATGTCAGTACTGAATCTGCCCCTGATTCTAGTCCTACATGGATACGATCCAATCCTGCGTTATGGAGATTAGAGAAGTATTCCTGTGATTTTTTCGATGCCGTTCTAGTTCTACCATAGCTGGTTATCCGATTTACAGAAGGAAAACGATTTTGCAAATGATTTAAAACCTCGTCCAAATAATCCTCTTTATATATTAGAGGATTCGCTCCTCCTAAGAAAGCGGTGGTTGCGTTCGTATATAAATGCCAGTAAATAAGGTGATAAATACAATTATTCAATTCAGGATTGTCAGGTAGGATACTAAGAGCTTTTGCGGGATTAACTGAACCAGATTCAACAATATATTCATTCAATTCAGCAGCATTATCGATATCTTGCTTTACATCATCGATGGATCTCTGTTGAAACTTCCTTGTTTTTGAGGGTATACTACTCCCACAAAAAGCACATTTTCTCCATGGACAATTAAATTGAGTTGTGATTGAAAGACTAAAATTCTCAGTTGGAGGTCGTACAGCCGCAATTTCGAATCCTTCCATTCTTGTCTACCTCATCATCCGATGATAATTGTATAATTTAATTTGGTTCTACTATTTATATAATCATTATTATTTCTCGACTGCAATCAAAAAAATAAGTGATGTTTGTGACTAATGATGGGCATATAAGTTATGAAGATTTAAACGTCCGGTATGGTGAAAGTATGTCCCCCGGAAGTTTATATATGTTTACAGATGAAGAAAACCATTTTCGTAAAGAGATTCAGGAATATGCAAAAAAGGAAATAGATCCATATGTTCAGCAAATTGATCGGGAGGACAATGTTAAATTGACTTTAAAATTAATTGAAAAATTGGGGAAGAAATATTTCCCCCTAGCCTTTCCAGAAGAAATTGGCGGTTTCGGAAAAGGTACCGTATACAGAATGATCTTTGGTGAAGAGTTATCAGCTGTTCACTATCCAACTGCAGTTATTTATGGATGTAGCTGTAATCTTTTTGGTGTTCCTATTATCTACTTTGGGACTCCTGAGCAACATGAAAGGTTTCTCAAGCCTATAATGGATGGTTCAGCGTTGGGTGCCTTGGGAATTACCGAACCAACGGCCGGGAGTGATGCAGTTGGAGGTATGCGAACTACTGCTGTAAAAAAAGGGGATCAGTTTATAATAAATGGTGAAAAAAGATTCATTACAAATGGTAGTATTGCTCAATTTATTCTTCTTTACTGTATTACCAATCCCAATGTACATCCCCGAGAAGGTATAAGTGCGATAGTCTTTCCTACGGATACTCCTGGTTTTGAGGTTGTAAAAGATTATGAATTAATGGGACGTAAAGGATGTGTAAATTCACATCTAAGATTTAATAACTGTGAAGTTCCAATTGACAATCTTATTGGAAAAGAAAATGAAGGAGTTCAAGTTATGATGCGAGGGCTTGATGCAGAACGAGTCTTTGTAGGAAGTCAATATTTAGGTATATCTCGTTCTGCATTTGAAGTTGCGACGAAATATTCTTCCGTGAGGACACAATTTAAGAAGAAGCTTAGAGAGTTTGAAGGAATTAGTTTTAAAATTGCCGAGATGTATATGAAAATAGAAGCAGGGCGCTTAATGCTTTTAAGAGCAGCAAGAATGATTGATGATAACAAACGTGCTACAAAAGAAGCAGGAGCCGCAAAATGTTTTGCCAGTGATAATGCAGTCCAAATCGTCACTGATGCTCTCCAAGTTGTCGGGGGTATGGGATATACCAAAGAATTTCCCTTGGAACGATATTATCGAGATGTAAAGATTGCTCAAATCGGTGGGGGAACAGCAGAAATTCTTAGATATCTCGTCCAAAGAGAAGTGTATAAAGACTTAGGCTTATAAGAATACACTTCTAATTGAACTTATTATAATCTTCTTTAATTGCTCTAAAAAAGTTTAAAAACCTTCATATTGGTTTTTAAGTTAATATCAAGGTGAGAAGAAAAAAATGAAAATATTAGCTATCTCATGCAGCCCGCGTAAAAAGGGGAATACAGTAATCTTACTGGAGGAAATGCTCAAGGGTGCGGCAGAACATGGAGCTGACACAGAACTATTCAGTGTGTCGGGCAAAGATATTAGAGGGTGTGATGCTTGTTATTCTTGTATAGCAACGGGTGAGTGTCATATCAAAGACGATATGCAACCTCTTTATGAAAAATTGGTGGAAGCAGATGGCATTGTCTTTGGTACCCCCATCCATTATTACGGTATGACAGCACAAGCTAAGACCATTATGGATCGTACTTTTGCGATGAACCGACCAGGCAAGAACTTGGGAAACAAGGTGGGAGGTGTAATCGTTGTAGCAGGCAGTTTAGGCCTCATTGATGCCCTTAAAGATTATTATTTCTTTATCACTCTGCAACGGATGCTCCCCGCCAATTTCGTTGCAGCGTATGCTACAGATAAAGGAAATGTTAGAGAGCGTGAAAAGGGTATGGAAGCTGCCTTTAGGTTGGGTAAAGAAATGGTGCACCTCGTTGACAAAAAGTTTGAGTATCCCGCTGAATTTCCCAGAAACTACTTTGGGTTTGGTACTCATACGCATTAACTCTTTGCACCTCCAACTTCTTTTTTTTATTAGATCTTGATAGTCTATTAAATAATAACTAATAGTTAAAAACAAGGGAACCTATTTTACAAATGGGAATTCTTAATATTAATACAGTTATTAAATAAAATTCAAGTTGTTGAAGGGATTTTTAAACCATGAGTCAAAGCAAAGAACCTATTGCGATAGAAATAAAGGATCTTAAAAAGCATTTCAAAGAAGTTAAGGCAGTAGATGGTGTGTCCTTAAAAATTAAAAAAGGTGAATTATATAGCATTCTTGGACCTAACGGTGCTGGAAAGACCACATTGGCGCGAATGCTAACTACAGTATTAACACCTACTTCTGGTGATGCTACCGTCAATAATCATAGTATTTTAACTAGTAAAAATAAGATTGTTAAGAGTATAGGGGTATGTCCACAGATAATAACTATTTATGAAGTTTTACGAGCTGAGGAAAATGTTGAGTTCGTAGCATTAATGCACGGAATGTCGCGCAAAGAAGCAAAAGAGAAATCTAAAAAATTACTGGAAGATTTTGGAATAGCAGGAAGAAAAGACTGGTCTAAACGCTTTTCGGGGGGCATGCAACGTCGTCTAAATCTCGCAATGTCTTTAGTATTCGAACCGGAGATTTTATTTCTTGATGAACCTACTGCTGGTCTTGATCCCCAGGCAAGGCGTCTTGTATGGGATTTTATTCGAGACCTGAAAAATAAGAATGTTACAATTATTCTTATGACACACGATATGGTTGAAGCCGATTCTTTAAGTGATCGTATTGCAATAATCGACCAAGGTAAGATCATCGCTGAAGGAACCCCAACTGAATTGAAAGAAAAATATGGAAGTGATAATGCGTTAGAAGTTTCCTTCCTTAAACAAGAAGACCTTGAAGTAGTGAAAACCAATATAAAAAACATTTCGTTTGTTGCGAGTTGTCATGAAATCCACAGGAAGGAAAGGAAAACGTTGTTAATCGCTTTTCAAGGTGGTTTAAAAAACCTTGCGAAACTCATTCAGCAGGGGCTAATAGAAAATATCGATGAGGTTGAAAATATAAAGTTTCGGCAAAATTCACTGGAGGATGTATTTCTAAATTTAACTGGGAGGAGGTTGAGAGATTAAGGTGAATATTTTAGAAATTAAGGCTATCCAAATCGCAATTAAAAATATTAAAGATAAGATCCGTCATTGGCAATACATGGTTTTTTCTCTAGGATTTGCTGTTATGTTTACATTGCTGTTTTACTTCTTTCTAGGTCGTGAGGAGTTCCAGTATGGGTTTCCAGGGATGATAATATATACTACAGCTGCAGGTACAACAAGTGCAGCTATATCTTTTGCCGTTGATAAAACATCTGGTATGCTAGCGCGATTGGACACCATGCCCACGGGAAGAAAAAATTTATTTTTAGGGGCTTTATTGTCTGAAACCTTTATGATCTCACTACAGATTATTTTGATGTTTATTCTCGGATATGGTGTACTTCAAGTCCCATATAAAGGGATATATGAATTATTTATCGGTTTTTTTATAGCGGTTCTATTTGGTATTTCATCTGTTGGAATAGGAATTATCATCTCTGGAATAGCAAAAACTCCTGATATTGCGAACGCAATCGCATTATTCTATTACATGCCAATTTTATTTCTTTCAGGAAGTTTATGGCCGTTTGAAAGCCCTATTGTATTTTTCACACCCCCTTACTGGGCTAAACAAATATTTCTTCAAATAACGGTATTGGGAGACGGGTTACTTGATCCTTTGTATAATAGTTCTTTAATAGGTGTCTCTGCTCAACAAATCCCAATTTCATTATTGGGAGGACTTTTAATTGTAGTAGCGTTTACAGTCGCTTTCATATTACTGGGTATTTTTATATTCCAGAAAAAGACCAAATTTTAATTTTAATCTTTATTAACTCCAGCTTTTAAATAATTTCTCAATATGATTTGCTATTTTAGTAGAGGTTAAATTACACATTCCCAAGGTAACTGTAGAGTCGTAATGAAGAATTAAATATTCATTGTTCACAATTTCTTTAGTAATCACTTTGCATCCATCTTCTAACACTTGTATCGTTAGTGGAAGATCTGAATATCCTAGATGGAGTCTAATTTCTAATTCTTTTAAAGCACGTGTTATTAATTTAGGTGACAAGCTAGAAAATATTTTATTTCCAGTAATGGATAAAAGCGCCGCTCCCAGTATCTCGTTTTCAGCGATTAAATCATTAGTCAAGTGCTCTACATCTTCATAATAGCTTCTATAACTATCTATTTCCCATCCTCCTGATATAACTGAGTCAATAATTAAATTCAACTCATCATTTTTTATTGCGACATAATCCTTCCTTACATCCCATACCGATTTGGGAGTACCTTTAACCCGATCTGGAAGTAAATCATCATAGACATTGTAAAAATGCGACATTATCATAATTAAGCTGTTCTTCAAAAACACTTTATTCTCATCAATATCAGACATGAGAGCAAAGATAAGGTTTTCCTTAGGTTCTTCTAAAAAATCCTTGCTTGATATAAAAAGTAATTTCAGATTAACCATTTCAAGACTTTCCATTTTTTCTGAGGTAACTTCCTCTGCAAATGAAAAAAACGCTGCAAAGAAGTTTGTTACTAAATCAATATCGATCTTTTCAAATTTATCTGTAAAATTTCTGCTATAAATGCAAGTGCCAGAATCTCTGAGAATATATAAGGTATGGATCTTACTATCTGCTAATTTTAAAATTTCATCCATCTATTTACACCTAATCCCGTTTTATATGGTATAACCACATTGGTTCTAGCTTCAACAGATAATAAAAACCATCTTCATATTTAAAGCTTTTATATCAAATTGTCGGGCTATGTACAAAGTATTAAATCCTTATGAAGAGTTTCCCCATAACTTGGACATTTTCCGCAATAATCCCTACACTTTTATGTGACTTATCTCTATCGTGAGTTTTGAATCTTAAGGGAGCGTTTTGTAATTTCATTTATATATATGAGACGTTATGTTTTTTACAAAGTAGTATATCGATCGATCTATTGTTTTAGTTTATTTCTAATAACCAAGGGGATTTTAAGTTGAGAGTAAAAAGATATAGGATAGAATTTTTGTCAATTTTATTAATTGGATTAATTTCTAGCGTTTTTCTGAATATAAATAATATCGAAAATGATAATTTTAATTACACTTATGATGACAATCGAGAGGATTATTTCTCAAAGATTCAATTATCTGCCCCATCAGATAAGAATTGGTGGGATTCCTCATATAAATACAGGATACCTATAAATATAACCAACAATCACATTAGTAACCTTCCAAAGGGATATTCTGTGAATATCTCAATTAATACCACTAAACTTATTTCTACAGGAAAGCTAAGATCTGATGGGAAAGATCTTCGTATAGTCTGGTATAACTCTACCAGTACAACTTGGTTAGAACTCGATAGAATAAATGGTACTAATTTTGACACCGCAGACACACAAATTTGGTTTAAAACTCAAGCTTCCATAAACCCAAGCGCTGATGATACTAGCTATCATCTTTACTATGGGAATGAAAATGTAGATGACCCACCGACAAACAAAAGCAAAATTTATGACTTTTTTGATGATTTTACGCAATCTGATGGGCCCGCTGTCGGGTGGACAGTAACCCAGGGGACTGGGTGGTCTGTTATAACTAATCGATATCGGGAAAATGAAGCAGCTACCGATCGCAGGTCTATTCTGGATACGTATATAGTGGAAAATGCGACAATAGAAGTCCGGATCATGCATCTTGGGGGGGGAGCCACATTTGGAGGAGGCGTCATGTTTCGTTATTCTGATGGAAATAATTTTTATACCAGTGGACCTGGATTTTGGGGAGACGAGGTGGCGACTGGTAGATGGACAGGTGGTGCTCCAGCACAATTGGATGGGACAGCTACTTCAGAATCTGTTTTATCTACAAATATTTGGTATGATTTGAGGATTGAAATGCTTGGAAATCAATATGATGTTTATTTAAATGATTCATTAAAGAATAGTGTTACTAATAGTGATCATCTAAATGCCGGTCAAATAGGATTTATGACCTGGACGAATAATTTAAATGTCTATTTTGATGATTTAAAAGTTGGTCTATTAGTAGCGACACCGCCAATTTTAACTGCTGGTACTGAAGAAGTGTATGGTTCCTGGTATGACAAAGACTGGAACTATCATAAAAAAATCACGATTACTACCAGCTCAGCTATTACTCCCATAGATTACACGGTCTCCCTTACTTTTAATCACCAATCGTTAGTAAGTGCAGGAAGGTCTCGTGTAGATGGTGATGATATTCGAGTTGTATATTGGAATGGCTCTGACTGGAGGGAGTTGGACAGGATGCTAGATTCTGATTCCTCATGGAATAGCAGTTCAACAAAGATCTGGTTCAGAACGCAAGCAGCCATAGCAGCATCTTCATTTGACAACAATTATTATCTTTATTATGGCAATACTTTGGCAAGTTCGCCCCCGACCAATAGTGATAATATCTTTTTCTTTTATGATGGTTTTGAAAGCGGGAATTTGAATGGATGGGATGCGAATAGCACAGGTTCTGCGGGGGATTCTATCATTGCGTCCACCGATCAAGCTAACACAGGTAATTATGGCGCTAAGTGCGACATGGACGATGTTGCTTCTCCTCAGGCTATGGTTTATGAGGATTTTCCAGATGAAGAAAGCCTTTTTGCCCGGGTTCATATCTATCTTGATCCAAGTTTCTCTACTTCAGATAGAGTAACTGTTATGCAATTTATTGATACATCCTCAGGTTGGCAAAACCTCATAAGTGTCACTATTGATGATGATTTGACCTTATATATGTGGAATGCAGTTATTGGGGAAGCCTATGGTTATGGGGGGGGAGGTACTATTTCATTGGGATCTTGGCATACTTTGGATGTACAAGTTAACGTTTCAGATAACTTTGGAATGGCTAGACTATGGTTAGATGGTAACCTCGATATTGATAACACTTCTATTGATTTGGGAACTGAACCAACCGACAGATTTGCCACGGGTATTTATTGGGCTGGTGATAATGAATTTAACACTCTTTTCATAGATGACATCCATCTAAGGTTAAGCGTAGATCCAGAACCTATAGTCACATTAGGTGAGGAAGAAATATTTAGACCTTCACTAAATTATTTTAATTTTTATAAAGAAATAACAATCGATCATACGAAAGTAAGTGGTTCCAGTAATCTTACTGATTTTCCTGTACTAATTTCAATTTTAGATACAGACTTGCATGATAAAGCTCAGTCGAATGGGAATGATATCGCCTTTTATAATGGGACAGATTGGCTAGACCATGAAATAGAAGTATTCAATCAAACTTATAGTGGTACACAAGCACAATTAATAGCATGGGTTCGAATTCCCTCTCTTTCTCCCACTAAGGACACCAAAATTTATATGTATTATGGAAACTCTACTATGAGTTCACAAGAGAATCCGATGGGGGTATGGGATGCTAATTATGTTGGAGTTTGGCATCTATCAGAAGACCCCACTGGAACAGTTTATGATTCTACTACTAATAATAACGATGGCTATTCTTCTGGTTCAATGGATTCTGGAGATCAAATTCTTGGGAAAATAGATGGAAGCATTAATTTCGACGGAAATGATGATAATATTGCCACAGGGGAAAATAATCTTCTAGCCGGTCGTTCAAGTTTAACAATGTCTGCTTGGATAAAACCCCTTAGCACTCAATCCGATTTTTGTGGAATAATTGAATATGATAATACTACTGATGGTAATAGTTTTGATGCAGCTATGGAATTACGATCAACAAGGGTTCCTAGAGGTAATGTTTGGACAACATCAGGATTTGAATATGTAGATTCATCTACAGTTTTACCTACAACACAATTTACGTATTTTGTGTTTGTATATGACGGAGATTTAAACATATATTTGGATGGATCTTTTGACAGCTCTACACCTCACAGCGGAAACATAAGGAATAATCGTAGACATATAAATATTGGCAGAAATACTCATGATGGAAATAGTTTTAATGGAATTATTGATGAGGTTCATATTTCAAACATTGATCGTTCAACTGATTGGATTGCTACTGAATATAACAATCAATATGATCCCAGTTCTTTTTATTCTATTGGGACTGAAGAAACGGTTGGACTTTCAATAAATGATTTTAATTATTATAAGGAAATAACGATAGATCATACGAAAGTAAGTGGTTCCAGTAATCTCATAAATTTCCCAGTTTTAATATCCATTTTGGACACAGACTTACATGATGAAGTCCAATCAAATGGGAATGATATCGCTTTTTATAATGGTACTCATTGGTTAGATCATGAAATAGAAGTATTCAATCAAACTTATAGTGGCACAGAAGCACAATTAATAGCATGGGTTCGAATTCCCTCTCTTTCTCCCACCACTGATACAAAAATCAATATGTATTATGGAAATTCTACAATGGGCCCACAAGAAAATCCCACGGGAGTGTGGGATGCTAATTATGTTGGGGTTTGGCATTTATCTGAAGACCCTACTGACCAAATATACGATTCAACAGAAAATG
>JAEOTL010000220.1 GCA_016839845.1 Promethearchaeota archaeon | reverse complement strand
GCGATATACTCAAATTCAATTTTATTAAAAAGAATGCCTAAAAGCCCTATATTTCGGGATTCAAAATATTTTTTCGTAAAGAAAATATTATCAATGCACCGATCTGAGGATTCTGTAGAAATAAATATTAATTGGTGAATTCCTAACGCTTGCGCGATACTCACATCATCAATTCCTACTCTGACAAATTTCCTTATACTTGGATTACCCTCAACTACAACATAATCAACATCTTTTGCTATAGTGTCATAAGCAGTTTTAATTTTTTTTAAGTATTCTTCTTTCTTATTCGCATCCACCAAATCAATATAATACGCATCAGGAATGGAAGCTGGAGAGATATAATCATAAGGATGATCAGTTTTGTACACGGTGTTTAAGATAAACCCCACATCAGGGTCCGCCTTGTTTGTAAATGCAGCAATCGGTACCCCAATCGGTTTAAAATAGGCAAATTTCTTTCCTAGTTTTTTTAACTTTTGGATAAAGCCAATTGACACAAAACTTTTTCCAGCTCGTTCTTCTAAGGAACTCAAATAAAATGTCTTTGTCATTTTCTTCCCTTTTTGTTTTCTTTCTGATTGTTTAATAAATTTTGTATTTTATAAATTATTATCTACTTATTGTGATTTTTATATCAACAGCACTATATCCTTTTACAAAAGCTAAAAGAGGATTAATATCTAACTCCACGATTTCTGGAAAATCATTTACAAGTTGAGAAAGTCTAAGAAGAACATCCACAATAGCCTCAAGATCTGAAGGGACTTCACCTCTTACACCATGAAGGAGATTATAAATTTTAGTACTCTCAATTAACTTCTGGGCATCTTCTTTAGTAAATTTATGAGCTAAGGTAAATGCGACATCTTGCATAAAATTTGCATAAATTCCGCCCGTCCCAAACATAAGAAGTGGCCCAAATTGTGGATCTCCGGACATCCCTATTATGATTTCATTAACTTTAGATTCACTTTTAAAGTCAATCATTTCTTGTACTTCAACACCATAGATTTTTGCATTCTGGGGTCCGAATTTCTTAGCATTTTTAACGATTTGAATGTATGCTTCAAATGCATCTTGCTCAGTCTCGATATTCAATAAAATTCCTCCCACATCTGTTTTATGGATAATATTGGGAGATGAAATCTTCATAACAGACTTTCCTATCTCTGTAATAAGTTTCATTGCCTGTCTGGGTGTTTGAGCTAATCGGGATTTAGGTGATTTAATTCCATAACAATCAAAGATTTCACTTGTTTCGTAACTCAACAAAACAGTCCTCCCATCCTTTCTAACATCAGCGAAAATTTCTTCAACTCTCTTCTTTTTAACTCTAAATTTGGGTATCTCTTTTTCATAGAGAGGGGTAGATTTTAAATATTCACCACGCTTGATTAGGGTTTTCAATGAATGTGCTGCTCTATCTGGGAAATTGTAGCAAGGGATCTGGTGTTGTTTTAGAAATTCTCGTCCCTCTGCGATATTTTTTCCTCCTATAAAAGAACATACAATTGGTTTATCCTTTAAGTGCTTAGATGATATATTATGAATGATTTTAGCAACTTTAGTGGGCTCTGTTTGGGCTTGTGGAGTAACGATAATTAAGGCTCCCTGGGTGGTAATTTTCCCAAAATTTTGGTTACTATTAATTCCAAAAACAGTTTTAATTGTAAATTCATATCTATCTGGTGTGGCATCTCCTACAATATCAATTGGGTTAAAAATAGCTGCTTCTAATGGGAGTTTTTCTCTTAGTGCATGCAGAATTGGTTCTGAGAATCCTGCGAATTTTAAACTCTCTCGTTCAAATGCATCTGTTGCAACGATACCCGGCCCTCCTGCATTTGTTATGATGGCAAAAGAATTTTCTTTCGGAACGGGTTGATACAAGAATATTTCACCATAATCAAATAAATCTTCTATCGTTTTTGCTCTGATCACTCCACATTTTTCAAATGTTAAATCATACGCTATGTCTGCTCCCGCTAATGCACCAGTATGGCTGGATGCTGCTCTAGCACCTGCTTCACTTACTCCAGATTTTAAAATTACAATTGGTTTTTTTCTTGTGGCTTTTGGTAAAACTTCTAAAAATCTTTGTCCATCCTTAATACTTTCTAAATAGCATAGAATAACTTCAGTATTATCATCGTCTGCGAGGTAGTTTATGAAATCCACGGCCCCTAGATCAGCTTTATTACCAAGGCTAATATTACAAGAAAATCCAAAAGTTTGGTTCATCGAATAGTCCATCATGCCTGTTAACATAGCTCCAGATTGAGAAATCATCGCAATTCCCCCTTTTTTTGGAGTCTCAGCTGCAAATGAACCGTTATAATTTAGGCATATTAATCCTAGGCAATTGGGTCCTAAGATCCTCATATTGTATTTCTTCCCAATCTCGACTAGTCCCTCTTCTCGTTCTACACCTTCTCCCCCAATCTCCTTAAATCCTGCAGAGATGATGACCAATCCTTTAACTCCTTTTTTTCCACATTCCTCTGCTGCTTGATTTACCAACTTTCCGGGAATAACAAAAATCGCAATATCAACTTCATCTTCTACATCTAGAATACTCCCATAGCACGGAATTTTACATATTTCTTTAGCCCTTGGATTTATGGGGAATATTTTACCTTTAAATCCACTATTGATAATATTATTAGTAACTGTATTACCTACTTTTCCAGGAGTATCACTCGCACCAATTATGGCAATACTTTTTGGTTCAAAGAAGAATGATATATCATTTGTTGCCATCTTTGTATTCAAGGTGTTTTTTAATTAAAATTGTGTATAAAATCTTTATAATATAATTCCTTTTAAATTTTTCATAGAAGAGCACTATTCATGTACAAAAGAGAAAAAAGATAAAAAATATCCTTAATTTTGAATAACTATGACGAAAATTGTGATGGTGACTAGTAAGGGGGAAATAAATCTTAATCTATTTGATGAGGATGCTCCCTTAACAGTTGCCAGTTTCTTATTTCTAGCCAAACAAGGTTATTATGACGGATTGTTATTTCATCGAGTGATTGCCAACTTTATGATTCAAGGTGGGTGCCCAACAGGGACAGGTTATCATGGTCCAACGAAAAAGGGGATTAATTCATTTCCTTTTAAAGGAACCGATGTTGTATATCCATTTGAAGATGAATTTCAATCAGGGAGGAAATTCAATAAATCAGGGATTTTAGCTATGGCAAACTCGGGAAAAAACACAAATGGTTCTCAATTCTTTATAACACACGTTCCAACACCTCATCTAAATAATAACCATACGATCTTTGGGGAAGTAATCAGTGGAAACGATCAAGCCATTGTTAATTCTATTGCTCAAGGAGATAAAATTATTGAAATAAAAGTGGCGTAATTTTCACCTTCCCTTTTTTTTTATAATTTCTCCAAACTTTTTATTAAGTAAAATTTGATAAGTATCCTAAAGATTTTTAGATGTAATTGATAATATTATATTTAACACGCTTTTTTCTTGAAGCGAAAAATTGAGAGGATGTGAAACTTAAGACGAAGGAATTGAAGGATCTAATAGATACAGTTGAAAAAGAAACGGAAACTCGAACTGAGCTAGAATTAAATATAAACGCATTGAAAGAAGAAATTAACCGATTGAAACTGACGATAAAAGATCAACAAAAGCAGATTGAAGAACAAGGAGTTCATCCCGTTATTACTCAAATAGACTTACCTGGAGAAGTAGATATACTAAAAGAGATTATAGCATCACAAAGAAAAGAAATTGCAGATAGAGATGAACAATTAGAAGGATTAAATGGTCAAATTGATAATTTAACTACACAGTTGGACCAACCTGAAAACCAAGTTATACTTCCTCAAGAAAATAATAAATTACTTCAAGCTCAAGAGGTAATCTTTAAGTTATCTGAAGAGTGCGATACTTATCGGAATGAGATTGATAATTTACAGAATCAGCTTAATACACTAAACATGGAGAAAACAGCGCTGGAAGAATCCAATCAAGCTCAGATGGAAGAAAATGAAGAAATGGTGAATATTAAACGTTTGAATTTTCAATTAATGGAAGAAAATGGACTTTTGAGAGTTGAAATTGAATCGGTCAGAACCCAAATGGAGGAACGCATCGAAGCATCGAATTCAGAAGCCCTTGAGACAGCAAATAACAAAGTTGAAGCATTAACAATGGAACTAGAAGACTATAACTCTCAACTACAATTCCTGCAACGTGAATTAGAAGAAAAAACGGGAATTACAAAAACTTTAGAAACAACTTCTCAAGAAATTATCAGACTAAAAGGAGAATTATCAGAATATCAAAATGAAAATAAGGAGCTAATAACTAAACTTGCAGAATTAAAAAAGGAGAAGATCGATTATGTTTATAATGAGAAAAATTCGCACCCAGTTGCTTTCAATTTTCCTAGAACCTTTCAAATTACTCTTTTTAAGAAAATGTACCATCTTTTAAATGATTCAAGTAAACAACTTGTGATAGATACTCTCATAAGATATCTGAATGATCCTAAGATGGAAACAAAACGAATAGCAATAAGAATTTTAAGCGAGATTAAGGATAAAAAGGTTTATGAAGCTTTTCTCGATTTAGTGCATGATAAAGATTGGCTTATTCGGTATAATTTGATTAAAGCCTTAAGCAAATTTGATTTTGAAGAAAGAGAATTTATAGAATTGTTAAAAGAACTCTCAAGGGATCCAGATGTTGACGTAAGAGAGCTTGCGTTAAAAATACTTAAAGAATTCTCCCAATAATATTATTTTTGACTTTTTCTCGAGAAAATTTATCCGCTAAATATAGTGGTTCAGGTAGTCGATGGTCACCTGAAGTAGCTAGACATATTGAAACAGCATCATCAAGTTCTATCTTATATCCTTCACTTATAAACACGGGTCTAGTGTCATCTCTTAAGCAAACAGCATATCCTAATTTTTCATTGAAAGAATAATCTGATATGATATTAGGATTTTTAGCCCACACAAGTGTTTTATTTTCTTTTGTTCTCTCAATTTCTTTCCACGTAGAAAATCCAATATAGGGTTGTTTAGCTACACCTATTGTAGGAATATTGAGGGCATAACCAAGGTGTACAGCCTCTCCAAATCTCCTAGGGTGGATTTTTCCATGTCCATCAACCATCACAAGATCTGGTTGGGTTTGAAGTTTAGAAATAACCCTCGCGAGTAGTTTACCCTCCCGAAAGCCTAACAATCCTGGTTTATAGGAAAACGTTATTATATCACTATTAAATGACATTTCATCTAATTTCCTTTCATTTATATCCCAATTTACCGCGCAAGCAACCCCAATTTCTCTATCATCCTTATCATAATAAGAGATATCTACTCCAGCAATAATTTTTACATGATTTATATCTAGAGTTTCTTTTTCTGGTGAGTTTTCAATTAGGGCTTGGAACTTCTTCTGAATTAGTTCTGCTTGTTCAAATGAGTAATCATTACGTAATAATTCATCTTTAAAGGTCATTCATATAAACAGTCTTATTTGTAACTGAAGATTCATACATCCCAAAAAGAATTTTCATAGTATTAAGGTTATCTTTCCCACCACTAAATGGTTCTTTATTTTCTTGGCAACAATCAACAAAATGTATAACTTCATTCATAAATGGATCATCACTTACCAAGTTATTATTAAATGAATCTACCGGGATAAATTCTCCTTTCTGGTCGGTTCTCCCTTCTTTATCCAGTTTTTTCGAGGATACAATTGCATTACCAATTTGATAGTGTCCTTTACCCGGAATAGGGGGATTCGAATGAATAGTGCCCGATTCGCCAAAGATTACATACTTTATATTCCATGGAGTTCTACCAACAGAAAGACTTCCGAAAATATTCCCAATTGCTCCCGATTTGAATTCTAAAATGGTACTGGCAAAATCTTCGGCATTATTTTTAAATAAGGGACTCATAGTTTTACAAATACAACTTACTTTAGTAGCCTCCCCAACAAAATATCTTAATAGGTCTATCATATGGATTGAAAGAGTAATTAAAACACCCCCACCTGCACGGGTTCCGTCAAACATCCAATGATCATGGGGTAATATTAAAGATTGTTTAAGAAGTGAATCCCCTCGAACAGCCCGAATTGCCCCAATCTCTTTATTTTCTAAAGCATATAAAACCGCTTGGGATGATGGTAAATACCTTAGAACTTGGGCAATCATAAAAGTTACCCCTGCTTTTTCTGTAGCGCGAACCATCTCTTTACAGTGTTTTAGTGAACTTGCCATTGGTTTTTCGAGAATTATATGCTTTCCCTCTTCTGCTGCTCTTATGGTTTGATGTTTGTGTTGATCATGGATAGTACAAATATCCACAGCGTCAAGATCTTCCTCTTTTAACATTGTTTCAAAATCAGAATAAGTAGAACTTACTTTCGCAGCGTTAGCAAATTTTTTTACTGCATCCTCACGAATATCACAGACTGCAGTTAACCGGACTTTATCAGGGAATTTAAGATAAGCGGGCAGGTGAGCATAACCCATTGCTCCTGTCCCGACTAACCCTACTTTGAGTGGTTTTGATATGTTGTTTTCACCGATTTAAAGGATACTTTTTTATCAGGGAATCTCCCACCCCAATGTATCGTTGAAATACTCCTGGGATAACTATATCTTTTGGAATTAGCTCTGACCATGGCTGATTTCTATCGATGGAAACCTTAACGCTTCCATGAACTCTTTCTTGAACACTAAGTGGCCCATATGAAAATACTAGGAGTAGATCTTCTCGAACAGGATTAACTACAGCCATATTATTAATCCCCCAGCCTTCTCCTGAGGGTATAATTACTTCAGGTTCTTTTTCAGGATCAACCGTCAATTCCAGAGAAAGGTGCGTTATACCTTTCTCTAAGACCACTGTTTTTTCTCTTGTCACCTTGATGTCGAAAATACGCTTAGGAAATCCCCAATCGACACCCATTTCCATCATCAACCAAGTTTCAACTGGCATACTCAACACAAACCAAGTCTCCTCCCCATCGGGACATAATCCTTTAATCATCACCATCCCTTCATTATAACGAGTAATAGAATTTCCATTATTATAATCAACTGTTACTAACGAAACTATAGGTTGCTCTGGCATAGAGAGGTGTTTCGGTAGAAGTGACATGTATAAATCTATGTTTGTTGGTCTAAATGCGGTGAAAATCCCATTGGTGCCTCGATCTCCTCCAACCTTTACTGTTTTAGGATCTATTGTCGATTTTCTTGGGCCATAACCCCAATTTACTAATTCATTTCGGTCATCATTTTTCACAAAATCACGAACTCGTTGAATTATCATACCACTATAGTAGGCATGTTCCACTTCGTTTTTCGGGCCAAGACCCCTATTTCTTGATTCTGTCATGATAATTATAATTAAATATTATTTATTCTATTAAAAAATATTTAGTCCTATGAAGAAGTTTAATATAGTTCTAAAGAATTCATTTCTAAATCTTAACCGTGAAATTCATATCTGAGAAATTCATCTTTGAAATAACTCACTACTAAATTATTATTGATCTAAATGAAAATAGCTGTTTCTGGAAAAGGAGGGGTTGGAAAGACTCTCATAGCTGGCACTTTAGCAAGAATGTTTGCTAAAGACGGGTTTAAAGTTCTAGCAATTGATAACGATTCAGCAATGAATTTAAGCTATACTTTAGGTTTTGATGCAAAAACTAAAGAAAAGATTGTACCAATTTCAGAGATGAAAAAGTTAATTGAAGAACGAACTGCGGTAAAAGGTGCGGGTTCAGGAGTCTATAATATAAACCCAAATGTATCAGATATTCCGGATAAATATAAGATTACAGGTCCAGATGGTTTAGAGCTCCTCGTTTTAGGTTCCATTGAAGAACCAGCTACAGGATGCCTTTGCCCTGAAAACACCCTCATCAAAACTCTTTTACATAATTTATTTGTAAAGAGGAAAGAGGTTGTAATCGTCGACTTTGAAGCCGGTTTAGAGCATTTAGGAAGAGGAACTGCCAAAGGAATTGATCTAATGCTGGTGATAACAGAACCTTCCCAAAAATCATTAGACCTCTGTAATAAGATCATATCCCTCTCCAAAAAATTAGGTGTTATTAATGTCTATTTGATAGCCAATAAAGTTATTGAGGACGATCAGGTTAGTATCATCAATGAACGAATCCAAGATTGGGAAGTGCCCCTATACCATACTATTCCTTTTGACTCTGAGATTGGAAAAGCAGATCTGAATGGCGAATCTCCCTTAGATTTCAATCAAGAAGCAAAAGGGATTCAAGCTATTAAAAGCCTGTACCTGAAACTGAAGAAATTAAAAACGGAGTTATTCGATATATAATTATAAAGACAGCAAAAACAAATAACTTACATATTATTTAGTTTTTTACCGAATTCTATCGCTTTTTTAGTCCCAATCCATAATATCTTTCTAAATTTGGAATACTCCATTACTTCACCACCATTTTCTTCGACTTGCTCTATCATAAATTCGAGACATTTCCCCCCAGAAAATCGTGCTGTATTGAAAACAACAATCTTTTTCCCATCCAAATTACCTATTCTCTTTATTATTTCACCATACACTTTAGGAGGGAAATTTCCGTATGTAGGCATACCGATTATAATTAAATCATAGTTTAAAGCATCAAGAGTGCTTAATTCTTTTTCTACGGCTGAAAAATCATTGTTTTCGAATTTATCTAACTTTTTTATCTTTTCAATAAATCTTCCAGTTAGTTCCAATGCTAAATAACTCACATCATGATTAGTTAAGGCCAATCCAATAGCCTCTGCTGTTTTTTTCGTTCTTCCTGACATTGTGAAATATATAATTAACGTCTTCATAATTTTAAATTTATTTTTCCTCCTAAAAAAATATTATTAGAAAAAGTTGTATTATAATGCTAGAAATGGTATTTTAACTTCTTTCAAAAAGCAAAAGAAATAGTTTAATCCTCACTTGATCTAAATAACATCAGTTAAATCTAAATCTAATTCATCTGAAAGTTCTCTCCATTGTTCTATAGCCACCAAGGCATCTTTTTCATCCATCATTTCAATGGCATAACCAGCATGCACAACTACGTATTTTCCAACTTCGGGATTCCTGATTAAGGCAATAATAACTTTTTGCTTAAGACCATCAAAGTCTACATACGCAGAATTTCCGTCGATTTTCAGAATTTTTCCAGGGATTGCAAGACACATAATAAGTAAGTATTAAAGTCTTTTTTATCATCTTTGATAGGAGTAATACCAAAATAAAATTAATGATTCTTGCTAAAAAGAGAATTCTTTAATTTTAAGAGTGATGAAAATAATGATCTTATCAATCAGAAAAAAATTGTAAAGTGAGAATACACGTTGTTTTTAGACAAATTTAAGAAATCTCCCCAAGATAAAATTTTGTACATTCTGGCACTCGCGGGATTTATAATAGTATTACTCGTCGAAATTCTAATATTCCTTCCTGCTGAAGCCGCTGTATCTACCTATGGAATTTTAGATTATGAATTTGCGTGGTCGATTGATCAGGTTGTTTCAATTTTCGTAGAATGGGGAGCTAGCGGGATACTTATTCAAATGAACGCAATTTATTGGGATTTTCTTTTTATTATTGGCTATGTTTCGTTAGCATTCAGCTTAATTCTATTAGTTTATCATAGATCTGGAGAAACCGTGCAATTTTACGGAACATATATCCCTCTTACACCCCTCTTAACAGGAGTGTTTGATATAATTGAAAATATTTTATTGTTATCAATAGGAAACAGCATAACTTCAGTACCAGACTACTTTCCTTTACTCGCTTCCTTGAGTGCTACCATAAAGTTCGGTTTGTTATTTGTAGGAATAATATATTTCGCCATCAGCTTATTGATTTTAATAATTAATAAACTAAGAAAATAGAAGATGCAGCTAAATTTTTTATTCTAGGGTAAGATCACGTCTCCCTTGAATAAAAGGCAACTAAATCATCCAACCAATTAAAGATTTCCTCTTTAGATAAACTGTCTATGTTGAATTTTAACCTTTCCAATTCTCTCAATACATTTTTTACATCCAAGGGAATTGACTTCTGAGATAACTCAAACATAAACTGATTGCTTTTTGTTACAAGTGTTTTAATCTCTAAGTCCATCGGTTCAAAAAGTGATTTCTTCGTAACCTCATCAATAGTTTTATCTAACTCTACAAGATGATTCGTTAAATCAAACAATCGACCAGTTTCATTTCCTTTAAAGGACGCATCCACGTGGTAATAGTAGCCCTTATAATCGTCTAAGGGTATTAATTCTAAATACCTGTTGGCAATTCGAATGACTGATTTCACATTCTTAAAAAGGTTTGAAGGTGCCCAGGAATAAAGATCAAAACTCGTCTGTATGTCATTACAACGAACGGCTAAACGAAATTTATGCTCATCTTTGAAGTATCCAAATGGGATTATTACGAAATCGAGGGAATTCATGGGCTCATTAGTTAACACTAAATTCAGATTTTTAAAATCGTGCCCCTGGTCAAATGAATGTCTACGAAGGTCGAACATAATCCGTCTAGGGTGTGGCTTATATAACGTAAATATCAGCCCTTCAAAACCCTGGATTTCCAGTTCCAATGAAAATTGAATTAACTTCTGGATAATGTCCCTGTTGTTAAACCTTATATCGACAAATAAATGATAATAATTTTCAATGTGCTGAAAAAACCAAGGAATTTCCCTATTGAGATTAGGCATACTCATCTTTACATCATTTCAAAATAGTGATTCTTATATTCTTATCTAGATAATTTTCCACAAAATAGAGTTACTGAAACAATAACATTCAAAAACTCAAATTATAAAAGACTTCTTTATTATTTAAATTTAAACCTTACACCTTATATCGCAAGAAATAAGAAAAATAAAAAAAATAAATTAAAATTTTATATTAGGCCTTTCTAGACACCAATTTTGGCTAACAGATCGTTTAATCGAGTACGGTGAAACTTAAGTCCCAGCTCATCAGGACTATATCCCATTGCTAAGGCATATAATTCAGTGAGATATAGGACAGGAATATTGTACTCGGTTTCAAACTTCTTGGAAAGATCTCGCTGTCGGGTATCTAATTGCTGAAAGCACGCGGGACAATTTACTATGATAGCATCAGCGCCTGAATTCTTAATACTGTCCATTTTAGTTTTCAAATTCAGTAAACCGGTTTCTTCATAGGCATTTGTAACCGCAGATCCGCAGCAAAGCGCTATCTCATCATAATCAACAACCGTTGCACCACTTGCAGCAGCAAGTTTTTTTAGATTAGTCGGTCTTAATGGATCATCTGATTCCATCCATTCTGCTGGTCGCATATAATGGCAACCTGGATGGCAGGCAACTTTTATTGCGCTAAGTGGTTTCGAAACAGCGCCCTTTATTTTGTCCATCCCCACCTCGTCCTTTAAAACGTCTACGAAGTGCTTGATATCAATAGATCCTTTAAATTCTTTACCAACCTTTGCTAATTCTGTGTTAACTCTATCTTTTTTCAAATTGTCATGCTTTAGTTGATGTTGTACTCCTCTCAATGTATTCGTACAGCCATTACATAATGAGACTATGTCCTTCCCTTCTGCTTCTGCTAAGGAAATGTTTCGAGCACCCATTACTAACCATGCATCGTTGTCAAAACTCTTCATCCCTGTCGGATCTGGACAACACGCAAATGGTGCTTGAGAAGTTTCAACCCCAAGTTTATCAAATACTTTCCTTGAAGAGGCTTCAATAAAAGGGATTCTGTTACCAATGGTACATCCTTCAAACATCTTATATTCTGTCATCTTCTCTTACCCTCGATTTACTTTAATTTTTTATCAGATCCTATGTTTTTCAGTAATGTTTGCACTTCATTCACGTCTGGTTGACTCACTGCAGGTAGTCCTAATTGATCTCTTCTACGCTCAATAGCAG
>JAEOTL010000219.1 GCA_016839845.1 Promethearchaeota archaeon | reverse complement strand
ATTATATTGTCTTAATCTTAAGTACAGATGATGATCCAGATGTCTATGAAGGAGCAATGGCGAATGTCGCACAATTGCTTTTACAAAACCTTGAAGATGATGTTTACCTTGAAATGATTCCTTCATTGTTCCAGCGTTTATCAGTCTTTCCATCTCTTTCTTATGAGCAGAATCTCATCTTTTGTTATCAAGATTCCGTCAAACAAATGATTATTAATAGCTTAAGAGACTCTGGAGTAATAACCAAGTCAGAATTGATGATTTGGGTGAAAGACAGAGACTTAGAAGGTATTATTGACTTAGAAGCGATATTAGCTGAGCTTGTTAAGTATGAATTGATTAAGGTGGCTTCGGTAAAAGGAATTCCGTCAGAGTTGATTTTTCTTACAAAAGATATTTTCATGCTCCGGGTACCACCGGATAATTTATTCAAAGATCCTGTGAGTTATGGATTACCAACAACATTAATTAAACAGTATCAAGATGAAGTTCAGAAATTCTTCAACTCATATTATCCAACCGAAGAAGATACGATTAAGCTTCTTGATAATTTAACTGATCCTGAAGTATATGAAACAATACGTTTATTAAGAACAGCAATAGTTACGATGAAAGATTTTGAGAAATTAAAAAATAAAGGGGTCAGTGATATTTATGGTGTATTGAGAAAGTTATGGGATATAAATATGATCAAAGTCTTCAAAGATGAGAATGGAGTAGAATATTATACCCTCCTTACTGACTTTCACGTGAATCTGATTTTTCCAAAATACCTAGTAAATGTAATTAAGGTATTAAATGACCAAAAGTCTAAATCCGATAAGGTTCTAATCCAATATCTTAATATACTTGAGGAAACATATTACACCCTAAAATCAAAGGAAGACTAAATCATAATTTATAATATATTAAATTTTTTTTCTTCTATACCTATTAAGTTCCTCTAAAAATAAATACTCAAATTATCTATTGTTTTTTAAAGATGGTTTGACTTAAATATCAAAATTAATGGTATAAGATGACAACTAATAAAAGAAGTTTCAAAAGACAAAAAATTCGAACCAAATCAATCGGATTTCTGCTAGTTGTAATTATTCTTCCACTGATTTATAACACTCCTTTATTTATAATGTATAATAACAACAATGATAATGGATATAATGAGAAAGTTCCCGATGTAGGAAATCCCGTTACTTCTTCAAATCATCCAACTAATGCTGGTGATTTTGAAAATTACAAAATAATAACAATTGATCACACAAAAGTTTCTGGAAATGAAAGCCTTATTGATTTTCCAGCCCTAATCTCAATTTTTGATATAGATCTTCATAATGGAGTTCAGCCAGATGGGGATGACATAGCATTTTCTAGCGAATTTCAATGGTTAAACCATGAAATTGAACTATTTAATCAAAATTTTAATAGTACCCATGCCCAATTAATAGCGTGGGTTTGCATACCGGTTCTTTCTCATTCCGTAGATACAGTTATTCGTATGTATTATGGAAATCCTTTTATGGATGCTCAAGAAAATCCCGAAGGAGTGTGGGATAGTAATTATAAAGGAGTATGGCATTTAAGTGAAATGAGTGGTGGATCTAATGCGATAAGGGACTCAACTCTTAATGCAAACCATGGAACGGATAGCGGAAGTCCTATCTTTAATTCCCCCGGAGTGGTGGATGGCGCCATCAATTTCGAAGGTAATATTGAAGATGAATACATAGAATTACCAAACTCTGCATCACTCAATGCTATTTCAGAAGGGGATTACTTCACTTATGAAGCGTGGTTCACCCCTGACCAGATCCCTCCTGGCATCCCGGCTGATCATAATAACCACAGATATGGGGTTCTAATCAAAAAGGATCCACACCAAGGAATCTACTACGACAGATCCCAAGTTTTTACCATGGAGCATTGGTTAGACGTTAGTGGTACACCTACCGTTAGGAGTGTTTCAAGTGGAACATTTGTTCCAGGAAGCTTCTACCATGTAGTCGGGGTTGTGAGTAATCTTGATGGGTATTTAAAATTATATGTTAATGGAAATCTGGAGGGTGAAACTAGCTGGACTGGAGGAACTTCTCCATGGGGTTACTTTTCCAAGCACTTTCGGATAGGGATTGCAAATCCTGGAGCACCTATATATCGTTGGCCAGCAGATGGTAAAATTGACGAAGTCCGTGTTTCTGACAATATTCGTTCAGCTGATTGGATTGCAACTGAATACAACAATCAATTTGATCCTGTAAATTTTATTTCTGTAGGTAACGTTAGAGAAGTGTATGTTCCTAATATCTATGATTTCACATATTTTAAAGAGATCATATTAGATCATACGAAAGTTTCTGGGACCAGTAATCTTATTAACTTTCCCGTTCTAATCTCTATTTTTGATACCGAATTGCACAATCAAACACAGCCTGATGGTGACGATATCGCATTTAATAACGGGACTTCATGGTTATTTCATGAGATTGAATTGTTTAACCAAAACTATAATAGTACACATGCTCAACTGATAGTCTGGGTTTGCATTCCAAAACTTTCTCCATTTGAAGATACACGTATCCGCATGTATTATGGAAACTCCACGATGGAGTCTCAAGAGAACGTTCATGGTGTTTGGGATACAAATTACATTGGCGTTTGGCATTTGAGCGAAACAAGTGGACCTGTATTAGACTCAACTTTTAATACGCATGATGGAACCGTAACTGGTGCATCACCTACTTCATCTTCGATGATAGATGGTGGTTATGATTTCGTTCGAGCAGAAACTGACCGTATTGAAATGCTTGGCACCGGTAATACTCTCCAATTAACAGATTTTACAGTAGAAGTTTGGATGAAAACTCCAGATTCGACTGTACCAGATGATTACTACATTGTTACACAAAGTTTATATTACGACACAGAAGCATGGGCAATAAACATATGTGATGATACAAATCATTTAAACGAGGGAAGATTTACGATGAAAATTTCAGGAGATCAACAAACTGTGTATTCTAACTCCGAAATTACTGGTAATGAATGGCACCATTTAGTTGGAGTAAGAGATTCCTCACAATTACATATTTATACTGACGGCTCATTAGCTAATTCTGTAACCGATACTAGACCTGGTCAGATTATCCAATCCTCCAAGGATATATCAATTGGTTCAGCTATTACTGTTGACTCAGAAGATTTTAATGGGATCATTGATGAAATACGAATATCAAAAATAGCTCGTTCTAATGATTGGATTGCTACCGGATTTGAAAATCAAAAAGATCCTAATTCATTTTATTCTATTGGTAGTCCCATCAAACCTATTGATGATGTTCCCTCTAATGCCCGAATTTTCAATAACAATAAACTAATTACAATTGACCATACTTTAGTTTTTGGTTATGGGAGTCATGCTAATTTTCCTTTGTTGATTTCTCTGTTTGATCAAGACTTACGCTACGATACTCAAGCAGATGGAGATGATATAGCTTTTTCTTTAGGATCAACTTGGCTAGATCACGAAATTGAACTATTTAACCAAAATTATAATGGAACTCATGCACAATTAGTTACGTGGGTACGAATTCCTGAACTCTCAACTTCCCTAGACACCTACATTCGAATACATTATGGGAATGCTACTATGAATTCCCGTGAAAATCCAACAGGTGTGTGGGATGGAGCATATAAAGGTGTGTGGCATCTTGGAGAATCAAGTGGGGTAACGGGAGATTCAACGTCTCATAGTGAAAATGGAATCGTTGCAGGTACAGTTATACGTCCATCGACTGGTCAAATTGGAAATGCATATAATTATGGGACTGATGGTACTTTCAATGTGGGGAATCCTGCTGATGGACATCTTGATTTTGGTACGGAAAGTTTTATGGTCAGTATGTGGATAAATGTTGATACAAGTACAGGTGCAGTGCAAGTTCCTCTTTATAAGGGTGCCTCTAGTACTTTTGACCCGGGGTATTGTTTTGGCTCAACAACAACAGGCGACAGTTTATCCTTTCATATTACTGATGGAAGTAATAATGTTGGTAGTCCTGGTGCCAGTGTAACATTCGATTCTTGGATATATATTGTTGGAATAGTTGATAGAACTAATGATCGAATTCGGATCTATAAAAATAGTACTGAAGTTCAAACAGGGACAGATATAAGCACAATCCTTAGCGTAGATGGTAATACAGATTTTCAGTGTGCTAATCCTAGTTATGATTTTGATGGACTTTTGGACGAAGTTAGGGTACTAAACGTAACTCGCTCTACACCTTGGATTAAGACGGAATACTATAATCAATATGATCCAAATTCTTTTTACTCAATAGGAGTAGAACAGGGCTTACCGGGGATATCGTATAGCAATCTTCAAGTTAATACGATTGATTTGTATGGAAACTCCCTCCCGTTTGCAAATATCTCAATATACAATCAAACTAAACGAATAAGAAGTAACCTTACTGATTCTAATGGTAATACCTTATTCATGAATTTAATTCAGGGAGAATATAATTTTACTGCAACAATAACATCAGATATAGGAAACCTTATAGAAACCGTAAATGTTACATCTAAAGCTATTTCAATTAATCAATCGTCTCAAATTGTCAACCTGATTTGTGATGTAGGATCGAATTTCTTTGAAGTTGTTGATATAGATGGTACATTCGTTGATAGGGGGTGGATTATAGTTGGCAATAGTAGTCATGAACTGCAAAACTGCTCGATTGATAGTAGTGGGCACGCACGATTTTGGTGGGTAGAAACCCTTCCTTATCAATATAATTATACAATTTTTTATCAAGATATTAATTATGAACCACAAATTATTCAAGTTGGTTCAGGGGATATAACATCATCTAACTCTTCAATTCAAGTCCAAGCAAGTTTAACAACAATTAACTTTGATATTCAGACCCTTATCACTAAAGAAGCGGTTGGCGGTGTTAAATTACTTTTAACTGCTACCAATACGGGGAAAAGTATTGTTAACCTAACTTCAGATAACGATGGGAAAGCAACATTAAGATGGTTGAATTCTTCAGGAATAAATGGGAACTATTCTTTAGAACTTATTTTTTTTGGCGCTTCTAGGTTGTTTAATATGACATCTATCACTAAAACGTTAGTTCCAGAAGTTAATTTTACAGTTTCTGCTACGCAGAGCTTTTTTATATATATTGAAATCTCACTTGAAAATTATGAGACTGAACTTATCTCTTTAAATCCAACTGATTATATTTCTGTTAAATGGGGATCTCAATTGAATCTAAGGATGTTATTTAATGTCAGTAAAGCAATAGGAGCTGAACATTTATTAGGTCCTACTTATAGTGATGTAATAACATATAAAATACTCAAAGGAGCAGCTCTTATTCAATCTGGAAATTTAGGCATTGAAGGTGATTATGCAGGAACTCATTCTTCACTTATTAATACAGAAGATCTAGAAAGCGATGTAACCTATTTAATCTTTATTTCAGCTCAAAAATCGGGGTATTCAATTCCTCAAGATTTCTTGCTGCAATTGAGCATATTGAAAAATAATTTAATCCTAAATCAATCCCAAAACGATGACTCAATCCCATCAGTGTATTGGTCAGATACTATCGATTTCTCGGTAAAACCTTATGGTGAAATTTCTGAAAGTTTTACCACGGAAACTAGCATATTTCAAAGTATTGATCACAGTTTTAGGCTCTCCCTCCCAGATATTAACACTAATTACAATCTATCCCAAATTACATTCAATATTTATAACATTTCATGGAATGTTAATGCTTCTGATATACAAATATCGATTATGGATCCTTTTGGTGTCAATCGAGTGTTTAACACTTCTAATCATGCAGGATGGGATTATAATCTTGGTGTCTGGGAAAGCATAACCTTAAATTTGAATAGGGGCAGCCCAATTGATAACAATGACTTTGAGTTCTTGATTACTGGCACATTTGATAACACGATAGATATTATTGCCGATGCTTGCTTTATTAGAGATCATATTTATACTCAATACGTAAAATACAACATTTCGAATAGTATTTCCATTTTACCTGAATCTGAAGGGTGGGCAATTAAAAACATCACTTTTTTCATTCAAAATTGCTATAATACCACTACCTGGCAAAAAGTAGATTTATCTCCTCTCACGAACTTAAATATTTCAACTGCCGAGGGATATACATATTCGCTTTTTTCTGGGGATTTTGATGGAAATGGTGTATTAATTATAGATGATAGAATAATTTATCCCACAGATAATCAATTTTTATTTACAATCGAGAGTAATCCTGATATTATCTTTGAAGCAATTATTAAGGTTGAGTATATTCAAGAGTTCTACCAAAATCAATATTTAGAAACTTTAAATATAACAAGTATACAACAAAATATATCTAATGGAGGAAGTTGTGTATTAAGCTTAAATGATAATGAATGGGAGGAAGGTTATGCACAACTTTTGGTTAATGGGATAAAAAACAGTAGTCAATACTTCCTTCCCTCTCAACTTGCAATGAATATTACGATTGGTGGTCAGATATTTCAAATTTCGAATACTCTTATAGGTCAGGGGACATTTTCCTTAAATAATTTAACCAAAGCTACATTGCATACTGCTGTTATAGAAACTAATCAACCAGTGAACTTTACTCTTTCCTTTAAAATTAGCTATTCGCGAACAGCATATTATGAGACTTGCGGTGTAGTCACTTATTTAATAAGAGAAGCACCTAGTATACACGGAACAGTTGGATACTACCCTGATTTGAGGTATTATTGGCAAGCAATAGACACTTCATTGATAGATTCAGATCATTACACCATAAGATTTTCCGTAAATAAAGAAAGTTATATTTCAGCAATAAAAAATTTGGATTTCATTGTAATGAACCGTTTAACTTTAATTAATGGAGAATCGACAATATCTAAAGTGATCGAATTCATGTACGTTAGGGATGATACCAACTTTACATTCTTATATACAGATGCCTTAACGGGGGCTAGGATTACAAATTTAAAAACCCAATATTACATGTGGGAGAGATATGATCAAGAGGGGAATGTAACCCACAGTGGGGAAGGAACATTAATTCAAAAATATGATGCCTCTGTTGTTTTAGATTTTGACTCTGAAAACAGAATCATAGGGGATTACTTAATAATTGTCACACTAGAGAAAGATAATTATGAGTATAAAAATGCTATGCTTCGTGTAACTATTAAGAAACGAGAACTTGAGTATTCTCTGGGTAATAATTTTAAGAATTATCTTACCAGGGTTGTTCAAGGTAATATAATCCCAATCCAAATAAATTTAACTGATCCCACGAGGGAAGGGATCCCTCTACTGAATGCTTCTATAATATTGACAATAAAAGGAAATAATTATCAATTAGTTGAGTTTACTAATGGTATTTACGGATTTAATTACTCTACTAGCAATGTAAACGCATTTTTCAGCTCAACAACTCTTACAGGAATAATCAATATAACAAGAGAAGATTATTTCTCAGAACAGTTGTTTATTACAATTATAGTTGAAATGGAAGAGATTTTCCCTGGTATGCCCACATTTTACTTTTTAATAATAATTTTTGCCATCATTGCCGTTGTTGGAAGCCTTGTCGGGTATCGAGTCATTAAACATGCGAAAATTCCCACCTTTGTAAAAAATGTAAGGGAGATAAAAAAGGAAATCAAAAGTGGCAAAGAAATCTCAGAATCTTTATTATATTCTCCAAAGGAGGTATTTATTGGGGAGGTAATGAGGGATAAATGGAGTACTGTCGGACTTTCACTTGGAGATATCTTAGGGATTGAACTTAAAAAAAGCAAAAAGTTGCTTGAAACAAAAAAGATTAAACCTGAGAAGATTCATGATTTCAAACCACTTGGATTATTATTGATGAAATGGGATGAGAGAGTAGGAGTAGAACTTTTAATGAAATATCCAGAAACTCTTGCCATTACTGACAAAACTTTGATGCAAGTATATAGCACCCATGAATACAGTGGGGAAAGAGGGGTAATAAATTTAACATTTGGCTCAATGAATATCCTGTCATATTATACGGGACCGGAATTAGGTTATTACATTATTTTATTTTTAGAGTTAGACGATGATCCCGATATATATGAAGGAGCAATGGCTAACACCGCACAAGTTATTCTACAAAATCTTAGTGATGATTCTTATCTGCAAATGGTACCTTCACTTTTCCAGCGTTTATCTACATATCCTTCTCTTACGGATGAACAAAATTTTATCTTTTTCTATCAAGATGGTATTAAACGAATGATTATTGAGATTTTAAGAGATTATGGGGTAATCACCAAATCAGAGTTGATAATTTGGGTCAAAGAAAGGGAATTGGTAGACATTATTGACTTAGAAGCAATTTTAGCAGAATTTGTTAAGAGTGAGATAATAAAAGTAAGGTCCGTTAAAGGGATTCCTTCAGAGCTTATCTTTCTTACTAAAGATATTTTTATGCTCCGGATACCTCCTGTTAAATTATTTGATGATCCTGTGAATCATGGTTTACCTACACAATTAGCTGAGTCATATCAAGCTGAAGTTCAAAAATTCTTCAAAGATTATCATCCAACACAAGAGGATAATATTGGACTTCTTAATGTTTTAATCGATTCGGAAGTGTATGAAACATTACGATTATTAAGAACAGCCATTGTAACTATGAAGGATTTTGAAAAACTCAAAAATAAAGGTGTAAGTGATATTTATGGTGTGCTAAAGAAGCTATGGGACAATCAGATTATCAAAGTCTTCAAGGACGCGAATGAGATAGAATATTATTCTCTCCTTACTGATTTTTACATTGATCTTATCTTTCCTAAATATAGCTTAAATATCATTAAGTCCGCAAATGATCAAAAGTCCAAATCCGAAAAAGTCTTAATTCAATATCTCAATATACTTGAAGAAACCTATTACAACCTAAAATCAGAAGAATTATCATAAGATAATTTGTAATAGATTAAAAAATTTTTCTTCTTTAAATAGTCACTTCCTCTAAAAATAAATACTCAAATTATCTATTGTTTTTTAAGAAGGTTTGACATAAATATCAAGATAAAAGGTATAAGATGATGGTTTATAGAAAAAGTTTCAAAAGACATAAAAATCGAACCAAATCAATTGGTTTTCTGCTAGTGGTAATACTTCT
>JAEOTL010000218.1 GCA_016839845.1 Promethearchaeota archaeon | reverse complement strand
GAGAGATTCGATCATAAGATTTCCCTAGGCTCGCGGAAACCAATTGTGAGAGAACTTGAGCAGGAAAATACACGATCATCACAATTATAGGGATGATCTGTCCAGAAAAATCAGTTAGTAGATTATCTATTAAATAGGCTGAAACAAAAGGGGAGTAAATTGTCCCTGTTATCGAGGTGGCTAATATTGCTAGAATTAAAAAAGCAAATCCGAAATAGAATATCTTTCTCGGCTTCTTAGCATTTTTTTCATTAGTATCCGTTATTTTCTTCTCTATTATTATCCCATAGGTTTCCTTGCAAAAATTCTCAAAAGTCAAGGTCTCATCAATTTTCTTATAAAAACGATGACCAGCAATTAAATTTATCCCTGAAAATATTAAAAGTGGGCTATACATTAAAGGAATATTATCAGGCATGAAAATACTCACAAGGGCAAATAAAGGAATACTAATAACGGCCCCCAAAAGGAATCCATATCCGATCATTTTGCCCCTACCCGTTGCTAAAGCGTGGGTTCTATTTCCTTTATAGGATTTCTCAGAAATTAATGAAAAAAAGGGGGGCCAAAAAAAACCTACGAGTATTCCTTGAATAAATGTACCCACGCCAAAAATGTACAAATTACTTATTACGAGAGAAAACCAATATAAAAAATAAGCTATAGTTCGACCCATAGACCCAATCAACACTAACCTCTTTTTGGAAGTATGATCTGTTAGATATGCAATCAAGGGCATTGAAAATAGTCTTGCTAAGGGCTGCAAAGCCATAATTATACCGAGATCAATACCTGTGCCTCCAAAATAATAAATTACAACATAGGATTTTATGAACGAAAAAAAAATAAATCCCAATCCGTTCCAGAACGTAATCCGAATCATAGAATTAAAATCTGGTGTCATACTTGGCAATTTAGCCGTTTCTTGGTCAGTGGCTTTGGAATTGGACTGTACCAACCTAACTACACAATCGTTATTTTATGTTGAATCTAGAACATCTGGTTAAATACAAAAGAGAAGCACTTCATTTAAACTTCAATTTTTAAGAATGAACAAAAAAAGAATTAGATTTCTTTTATCCTTAGAAGTTACCATATTGCTGTGTTTGTCTCGCACATTCATAGAAACTGCGATAAACGTTTTGCTTTTTATTGTATAGCGCGCAAGTCTTATAAATTATGGGATTCCGAATAAATAATTCATGATCGGGGCCATACCATAGCTTTTCATCCTTTAGGACTTGTTTAAAATCTTCTTCCCCGATTACATCAGACAAATCTTGTTTATTGAGCATTACTACTAAAGGGAGATCTTTGATTAATCCTCCTTGAGCCATATTTTTTAATTCCTTTAAGGATTCAACATTATCTTCAAACATTTTGGTTTGGGAATCAACTACAAAGATTACACCATCAGTGCCATCAAAAATCTTCTTTCTTAAGGGAGAAAATCTCTTCTGACCCGCAACTGTATAAACATGAAAAAAGAGATTCTTACTCCCATTTAGGCTTTTTGATTGAAAAGTCCCTCTATCAAAATAGAGGGTTGCTCCGCTCGCCATAGATATTTTTGTCAAATTTCCCGTAGGTGCGAATTCTCTTTCGCTTTCCTTAGTTAATTTATAAAGAGTATCTACAATCGTGGTCTTACCCGATTCAGCCATACCATAATAAAGGATCTTGATGAACCCCTTTTTTTTATCAGCAGATTGAGCCATAGAACACGTCCTTTAGAATTTTAATTGCTAACAATATTATAATTTAAATTCGATTTATTAAGTTTTTGGCATTTTTGAAATTCTGAGCTCAAAATAATAAAAAAAATTAAAAAATAAAAAATTCTAGATGGACTATGCCAGAAGAAAAAGAAGAAAAATTACATGAGGATATGCGGGATCTCAATGCTCCTACATGTTATAAATGTGATAGTGTAAGTCAGTGCACAATTGGGAAACCAAACAAAGAATTAGATAACTGTCCTATGCGAGTTAGCCCTGAGATCACTAAAAAGGCGATGGAATTATATAGAAATGATGATTTTTTGAAAAAATCTACCAATGTAGCATCAATAGTGGAAGCTAAAGGATACATGCACTGGCCTCGATTAAAGGATACCATTGAATATGCAAAAGGTATGGGATTTAAGAGACTAGGAATTGCCTCATGTGTTGGTTTACAAAAAGAAGCGGAATTAACGGCAAAAATTCTTCAAGATTATGGATTTGAAGTATGTTCAGTATGCTGTAAAACGGGCTCTGTTCAAAAAACAACAGTAGGGGTTCCAAAAGATTATATCATGATTTCTAAAACTGGTTATCCAATAGGGATGGTAACATGTAACCCCGTAGCTCAAGCTTTGCTATTAAATAAAGCTAAAACTGACATGAATCTTATAGTCGGGTTATGTGTGGGGCATGATATCAACTTTACTCGCCTTTCAGATGCACCTGTTACTACTTTTATTGCAAAAGATAGAACCAATTCACATAATCCTTCAGCTGTGCTGTTTACTCATTATGGAAAGACATTTTTCACCAGAGATTTAAGGGAAAATAGATAAAAAAATAGAAATTGGAGCTTATTAAAGATTTGATTAAATCTTACCTTTTTGATTTTAAATCGATATAAGCATCTTCGAGTAAATTAAGATATTCTACTAATACTTTATCTGTTTTCGATTTCTGTTCATAGGATCTCTTAATAACGCTTAAGAGATATTTGGGAAAAATTAGATTCATATAGAAATCGGTAAGGAGTGTATAATATTCTACTCCATTCTCATCTTTAAAGACTTTAATCATGTTTGTATCATATAGTTTTTTTAACACACCATAAATATCGTTGACTCCTCTATTTCTTAATTTTTCAAAATCCTTCATCGTAACTATGGCCGTTCTTAACAAACGTACTGTTTCATACACTTCAGGATCAATTAAGTTATCAAGAAGTTTAAGCATGTCATCGTCTGTTGGATGATATTCTTTGAAATAGTTCTGGACGTCCTCCTGATAAGGTTTAGCAAATTGTATTGGTAGACCGTTTTTCACAGGATCTTTAAATAGTGTGTCAGGGGGTACCCTGAGCATAAATATGTCTTTTGTTAGAAAGATAAGCTCTGAAGGGATCCCTTTTACAGAGGCTACTTTAATCAGTTCATACCGTACAAGCTCAGCTAAAATTGCTTCCAAGTCAATAATACCTTCTAAATCTCTGTCTCTAACCCAAATATTCAATTCTGACCTCGTTATTATCCCATAATCTCGTAAAATATTGATGATCATTTGTTTGATTGAATCCTGATAGTAAAAAATAAGATTTTGTTCATACGTAAGTGTGGGATAAATTGACAAGCGCTGGAAAAATGAGGGTATCATCTGAAGATAAACATCATCTTCGAGGTTTTGCAGGATTAAAGATCCAATATTTGCCATTTCTCCTTCATATACATCCGGATCATCGTCCATATCCAAAATTAAGACAATGTAATAACCCGTTTCTGGTCCTGTATAATAAGATAAGATATTTAGATTACCTACTATTAATGTAATTATCCCTTTTTCGGCACTGTATTCATGGGTTCCATAGATTTGCATCAGAGTTTTCTCGGAAACATTAACATCTTGAGGATATTTTGCTAGGAGTTCTGCTCCTATTCTTTCATCCCATTTCATTAATATCATTCCTAAAGGTTTGAAATCATGTACTTGTCCCATATGCTCTATTAACGGTAACTTTCTACTTTTCTTGATTTCAAGTTCTAAGATATCTCCCATTGAAAGACCTATATTACGCCATTTATCTTTCACTATCTCCCCAACAAATACTTCTTTATTTTGATAGAGATAAGAATCTGAGATCTCTTTCCCACCTTTGATTTCCTTTTTAATTTCTCTTACATTTTTAACAAAAGTGGGAATTTTTGCATTTTTAATGACTCGATACCCAACAATACTTCCGACAACAGCAACTATGGCGAGAATTATTATCAAAAAGTAAAAAGTTGGCATACCAGGGAAAATTTCTTCCATCTCAACAACGATTGTAAGAAAGAACACTTCTGAGAAATAATCTTCTCTAGAAATATTGATGATTCCTGTTAGAGTTTTTGATGCTAAGAAAGTGTTCACTTGAGAAGTTTCGAAAATAAAGCTGTAGGTACCATTCGCATATTCAGTGAAGTTATAGTCGTTTCCGTTAATATTTAGTGTAAGTGAAGCATTTAGGAGCGGAATTCCTCCTCGTGTTGGATCCGTTAAGTTTACTTGGATTAATACATTTTTCCCTTGGACTATGCTTAATTGATAGTCTTTAAAATTATTACTTAGAGAATATGAGAGAAATCGTGTCTGAATTGTGAGAAGAATCATAGCATTTTTATATTCATAATTATCTTTCTCTAAATTCACAATTAATAGATAATCTCCGACAGCTTTCGTCTCAGAATCGAAATCTAATGTAAAAGAACCATCAACTTCTTGAATTAATGTTCCTGCGCCATCATCAGTAACATTTCCGTGAATATCATATTTCTCCCATATAAAAGATTGAGTAGTTAAACCTGTAATTAAACTCCCTGTAAATGCGTCGGTATAACGAATGGTGAAATTGAGAGCATCTCTGACGTATATGAATTCTAATTCTCTATATATTCTGGAATCACCATTTATTAAGGTTAAACGATTCATTACCATGATATCCAAATCTTTCAATGCCGTTGCGTAGTTCTCCTTATATACTTCAAAATTAATTGTGTAAAATCCTGAATCTATGAGGGAAGTATCTAATGTTTGTAAATATTCTCCCAAACCAGAGTAATAATTTACTGTTCCAGATATATCAGGGGATTCTCTTAAGAAATATGTGACTGTTCCTAAAGTTTCATAAGTCACTTTTCTTGCGTAATTGATTTTAAAAGATAGTGTAAAATTAACTGGTTGAGTAGTTTCTATAACTGCTGAGTATATACTGTCTTTATTGAGACCAGAAAGTGAAAAAATACCTTGTCCTGGGAGTGTATTACTAACACTATACGTTTGGCCCCCAACCGTGATATTCATAGCAACTTCTGAAGGGGAAAAATGCTGAATTTGGTTATTTATGTTATTAATTAATAAGACTGCGTAACTCTCATCCCAGTCATCTGTTAAACCTAATTGATAAAGCCCTCCTTTCGGTATATTGCTTTGTATGTCTGATACATTTAAGGTCTCCAAATATTGATTTTGGTAGAACTCTTGAACATACTCAACCTTGATTATTACATCAAAAATAGTATTTAGAGGACTTTCAATAGAAAATAAATATTGATTATCAAGGGGATAAACAATTCTATCATCTATCATTAATACCCCATTTCCATTTTCATCACCAGAATTGAGAGAATATTTAAAACCATTAGCAGTTGTTATATTTAAGTTAGTAAGAGTAGATAGGTTTACTCTCTGCCATGTAGCGGTATTGTAACAATTCTGAATGTAAAAGCTGACATTTTTAATTGCCCACCCTTCAGATTCAGATAAAATGGAAATTGTGTTTGAGACGTTATATTTTCGGTATTGAGTATTTAATCTAGTTCGAGTGAGGTAGGCATCAGCGATAACATCTACAGTATTATCAAATGTCCCGTTAATAGAAAATTCAAAATTGTTATCATAGGTTGGGCTTCCTTTATCTATATTTAAAGTTATGCCTGTCCAGACACCAAGGTTATAATCCCATCCTGCATGATTGGAGATGTTAAACACACTATTAACCCCAAAGGGATCTAGAATCGATATATTTATATTAGACGCATTAACATTCCACGAGATATTATAAATATTGAAGGTAATTTGTGTTAGGTTCCAACTCGATTCAATATCTGGTAGAGAAAACCTGAGATTATGATCTACACTTTGAAAAATATTAGTTCCTGTCGTAAAACTTTCAGAAATTTCTCCGTAAGCTTTTACAGATAAATCAACACTTTCTGCCCAATAAACGGATTGTACTGAGTCATCATTTTGAGATTGATTTAGAATTAAATCATTTTCCTGAACACTTAATTGAAGAAGTATCTCTTGAGGAATAGAATACCCAGATTTTTGAGCTGATATAAAGATTAAGTACGTTACATCACTTTCTAGATTTTCTGTATTGATAAGTGAAGAGTGAGTCCCTGTGTAATCTCCGTCAGTACCTAAATTTCCATATTGTATAAGCTCTGCTCCTTTATATATTTCGTATAACATTATATCACTATAAGCAGGACCTAATAAATGTTCAGCACCTATTGCCTTACTGACATTAAATAACATCCTTAGACTCAGTTGAGATCCATATTTCACTGAAATATAGTCAGTTGGATTTAAAGAGATGAGTTCTGTTTCGTAATTTTCAAGTGAAATTTCAATATAAATATTATAACTTTGTGTGGCAGAAACCGTAAAATTTGTTTCTGTAACTAGACTTTGTGTAATACTCGTCATGTTAAATCTACGTGAAGCTCCAAAAAATTCAAGTTGTATAGAATAATTACTATTGATTCCCGAAGAGTTAAGCCATCTCAATGTAGCTTCTCCATCATTATCAGAAGTCAAATTTACTATACTTACACCTGTGTTCAAAGAAGCTAATAATAATTTTACTCCACTTACTGGTTGTTGACTAATAAGTGTAAGAATTGTGAAGTCCACAGTCGTTAAATCCGCTTCAATTTGAATTGTGGAATTTTGCAAAGTTATATCCCCCGACGCGACGGGAATAATTTGAGGATTATAATCAGTATCTTGATAATAAACTGTGTAATTATATTGGTACGGAAGGGTATCTTCCCACCAAAATCGTGCATGACCAGTTCCGTCAATCGAGCAATTTTGGAGTTCATGAGAGCTATTGCCAACAATAATCCATCCTGAATCGACGGGAACACCATCAATATCTACGACATCAAAGAAATTCGAACTTACATCACAAATTATATTGACGATTTGATTTGATTGATTGATAACTATAGCCTGTGATGTAGTATTGACAATTTCGATGAGATTTCCAATATCCGAGGTAATTGATGCCG
>JAEOTL010000029.1 GCA_016839845.1 Promethearchaeota archaeon | reverse complement strand
GTGCACCATATTTTGTATTCATAGTAACAAGTTCATTACAGTGATATACAATTAAATCTGGTTCAAGACCAGAAAACACTTCTTTTTTTGAATAGGTTGATGCTACAAACAAATTGATCAAACTTTTAACTATTTTGCGAGATTTTTAGTAATTCATTATTTTTGATAATATTTAATGTGGAGTTAATATATTTAGATAAAATAGTATCTTCCTTGATATGAGGTATCTGCTTCCGAATATAGTTATGGCATTTTTCTAAAATTAGGCTAGATTTCAAAGGTCTCCTAAAATCAAATGCTTGAGCTGCACATAAAAGCTCAATAGCAAGTATTTTTTCAAGGTTTTTCAAAACTCTAAGAGCTTTTCTAGCACTAATAGGAGCCATACTTACATGATCTTCTTGTCCTCCTCCTGTGGGTATACTATCTGCACTTGCAGGAAAACAAAGTGATTTATTTTCACTAACTAAAGCTGCTGATGTATACTGTGTTAACATAAATCCAGAGTTCAAACCAGCTTTCTCAATTAAATTAGAAGGTAGGCCCCATTTTCCTTCGAGTAATAGGAAGATTCGTCGATCAGATATATTACCCAGTTCTGATGCTGCAAAGCAAATATAGTCCAAGGGAAGTGCAAGAGGTTGACCATGAAAATTTCCTCCACTATAGGATTCCTCTTCACTAAAAATAATCGGATTATCTGTAACTGAATTGAGCTCACATTTTAAAATTTCATTAAAATGAAAGAAAGCTTCTCTCGAAGCCCCATGGACTTGTGGGATACATCTAATAGAATATGGATCTTGAACACGTTCACAATCTTTATGAGATTCTACAAATTGGGAATTTTTGAGAAAGTCCCTAATCCTTTTACCAACCAATATTGCCCCTTTGTGAGGTCGGACTTGTATTAATTTTTCTGCAAAAGGTTGGGGTGACCCTAAATAACCCTCAATTGTAAGAGCACTAATAAGATCAGCATGATCTAGTATGTTTCTAAATTTTTCAGATATTTTTACTCCAAATGCCGAAATAAATTGTGTACCATTAATTAAGGCTAAACCTTCTTTTGCATGAAGTTTTAAAGGTTTCATTTTCTGTTCAGTTAATATTTTCTCGGTGGCTATATATTTTTTGCCATCTTTGGTTAAATATCCTAAGCCTATTAATGGTAAAAATAAATGAGCTAATGGTGCTAAATCTCCAGATGCACCAACTGAACCCTGCTTAGGAACAAATGGGATGAAATCATTATTTATATGCCAACAAATCCTTTCTATTACTTCAAGAGAGATTCCAGAAAATCCCATAGATAAAGCATGTACTTTTAGTATTAGCATTAATTTGGCAATTTCAAATTCTATTGGTAATCCAACACCTACACTATGACTTTTAAGAAGATTTTCTTGTAAACTTCCCGTTTCTTCTTTTGATATGCGAGTGGTACATAGAGAACCAAATCCTGTATTTATACTATATACTAATTTTTCTCCATTTGCGATTGATTGAACAGCTTTATGGTTTTGAAGAATTCGCTTTTTAACCTCATCAGTCAGAATTCCTTCAGAAAATCCTCTTGATATTTCTAAAGCTTTTTCTACAGTTAGTTTTTCTTCTCCATATTTAAAATAATTGACCACTATTATTCACTTTCTAATTTTATTTATCTAATTATTTTTCATTTGAGTTCTTTAAAAAAGTATTAATTTTCTTTTCTATTTGATTATCATCTGCTATGAAAGGAAGAGTTAAATGCCCCTTGTTTTCGTTTTCAATATTCCAATTATAAGCGGTTTCAAAAGCATTTGTGTTCCTTGCCCAACTTCTTCTTGCAATTCCTCCCATAACATCCCATTCTACAGCTGTTTTGATAATGTTATCTACTTTTTTTGAGCCATCTAAAACTAATCCAAATCCCCCATTAAAACATTTTCCAATCCCCACTCCACCTCCATTTGATAAAACAACATAAGTCATGCCACGAATTGCATTACCAGCAAAACAATGAACCGCCATTTCTGCCATTACATTGCTTCCATCTCTAATATTTGATGTTTCTCGGAAAGGAGAATCAGTTCCAGAAACATCATGATGATCTCTTCCTAACATAATTGATCCAATTTCTCCTTTCCTAACTAATTCATTAAATTTCAAGGCAATATCTACTCTTTCTTTAGCATCAGCATATAATATTCTAGCTTTAGTTCCTACTACTAAATTATTCTTTTTTGCATCTCTTATCCAAGTATGATTATCCCTATCTTGAGCACTTCTTTCTGGATTAATAGAATTCATTGCTACTTGATCAGTCTTATCTAAATCTTTTTCATTTCCAGAAAGACATACCCATCTAAATGGTCCATAACCATAATCAAAACATATAGGTCCCATTATATCTTCCACATAAGATGGAAAAATAAATCCTTCAGCAGGATTATTCTTAATTTTAGCTATTTCATCAACCCCCGCATCAAAGACAGCCTTCATAAAAGAATTACCATAATCCCAAAAATAAGTACCTCGTTTCGTCATAGTTTTAATGAATTCAAATTGTTCTTTTAATGACTCATCAACTAATTGCTTAAATCTTTGAACGTTAGATTTTATTAACTCCCTACCTTCTTTAAAACTAATTTGAAAGGGAGTGTACCCTCCATCATAAACGGCATGACATGAAGTCTGATCACTTGCCAGTTCTACTTTGACATTCTTTTCAACAATATATCTCCATAGATCAACAATATTGCCATTATATGCTATTGATAAAGGTCTTTTAGTTTTCCTCGCATTATCGACCCATTCAAAAATTTCTCCTAGATCATCAGATATACGGGAAACCCAACCTTGCTCATATCTGGTCTTTATTCTTGATTCATCAACTTCAGCAATAACTCCTATACCTCCAGCAATTTCAACAGCTTTTGCTTGTGCTCCGCTCATCCCACCTAATCCAGATGATATATACAAAATTCCTTTTAAATCTTTGTCTTGTGGAATATTGAGATATAATCTTCCCGCATTTAGTAAAGTAATATAGGTACCATGAATAATTCCTTGTGGTCCTATGTACATCCATCCCCCAGCTGTCATTTGCCCATAGTTTGCTACACCTAAAGCTGCAGCCGTTGCGAAATCATCTTGATTATCGAACATACCAACCATTAATCCATTTGTAGATACTACTCTTGGAGCACTCGATGAAGTTGGAAAAAGCCCAACTGGATGTCCTGATGCTAATACTAGCGTTTGATTTTCAGTTAATTGCTCTAAATACATTTTTACTAGTCGATACTGCATCCAATTTTGAAAAACTTGCCCTGTTTCACCATATGTTGTTAATTCATATGGATAAAGAGCTACATCAAAATCGAGGTTATTATCAATCATTACTTGTAGAGCTTTTCCATCGAGAGTTTTTCCATCATATTCATAGACTGGTTTTGCTTTAATGTTTCCTTCAGGTCTATATCTATAGCCATAAATTCTTCCTCTGGATACTAATTCCTCCAAAAATTCAGAGGTTAATTCTTCATGTAGGGATGGAGGTATATATCTTAAAGCGTTTTTAAGGGCTGTTTTTGTTTGAGCTGGAGTCAAAGTATAACCTCTAGATGGTGCTCTTCTTATTCCTTCAATAAATTTAGGATATGGAGGTAGCTCATCTGGTAATCTAATTTTCATAGCTTTAGTAATATCCATAGTTTTATTAAACTCCATTTAATATATAAATCATTTTGTTTTATGGTTACTACTTGCTATAACAAATTTCATGAGTCATTTCTTTTATGATTATAGTGATGCTTAATAAACTAAAATTAGGGATTTTGAAAGAAATAGTTATTTAAGAATTTTTATCCCTCTAAGTTCTAATTTATGTAAGAAATCTAAATATCCCTTTAAATTGTTCTTTTCTATATTTAGATATTGAAGAGAAGGTAATAACTCCAGTGATTCTGGTAATTCAGTTAAATAATTAGATCTAAGAAAAAGGTACTTTAATTTTTTAAGCCTTCCTATTGATTCAGGAAGTTTGGATAATCTATTATTACCTAAATATAAATATTTTAAAGATTGTAATGAACCAACTGATTCTGGTATCATATCTAAATCGTTATAATATAAATATAGATGTTTGAGAGTTGTTAGAGAACCTATTGTTTCTGGAATTGAATTTAAAACATTTTTCCCTAAATCCAAAATTTCAAGCGTTGTAAGGAATCCTAAGGACTTTGGAACTTCATTTAATTTATTAAATCCAATGATTAGGGTTTTTAGTAAAGGGAGTGAACCAATTGCTTGTGGTATGCTTTCTAACATATTTGTTGAAAGGTCTAGTTCTAACAGTGATTTTAAAGACCCAATTGATTCAGGAAGTTGTTTTAATTGATTTTTACTTAGATCTAATATTTCTAGAGATGAAAGGGATCCAATATTTTCGGGTAAATTTTCTAATTGATTATCATATAAGTTTAATTCTGTTAATGATGTTAAAAATCCAATTGAATTTGGGATTGCTTTAAGACTATTTATATTAAACTGCAATATCTCAAGTGTACTAAGTTTTCCTATTGAATCTGGAATATTTACTAAATTATTTCGCTCACATCTTAAAATTTTCAGTGATGACAGTTCCCCAATCGATTCTGGTATCATGTTTAAATTATTATCTGAGATCTCAAGCCTTAATAACGATTTAAGAGAACCTATTGAATCAGGAAGCTTAATTAGCTTATTGGATGAGACACTTAGATTTTCAAGAGAAAGAAGTGAACCAACACTCTCAGGAAGATGAGTTAAATTATTTGAAGTTAGACCTAAATAAATTAAACTTTTCAATTCGCCTAT
>JAEOTL010000217.1 GCA_016839845.1 Promethearchaeota archaeon | reverse complement strand
TGTAGCAAAAGAAAAATTCTTTTTATTTAAAGGATCGCCCTTAAGGGGTCTCAAATTACCTTTTGGTGGAAAAAGAGGTATATCTTCTAAAGAGATAGATACCTTATGAATTGCATAGGCTATTCTGGTTTTATTTAGATAGAAAATAGACTTGTAGTAGATATCTGTACCTTGAAGTCGTGAAAATTTCCATCGATGAGGAATCACCCCTAGACCATCGCTAACTAAGAGGATCTTATCCGTATCGCTATTTTCTTTATATATAAATGTAACGAGTTTATGGTGGGGTACTCTTTCAATTGCTTCAATAATTGGCGTGCCGTTTTCTTCGATTGCTTTCCAGAATTCATCGATAATTTTCTTTTTATTTTCCGCTCTTTCTAGGTCCTCTTTGAGTTTACGCAATCGTGGGCTAACAATTTTTCCTCTTTCAACGTCTTTTCTGAGTTTAAAAAATCGTGGACTAACAATCTTCTCTTTAAATTTAAAATCTTTTAACATTATCTTCACATCAATATTTTTGGATTTCTTACTTCATATTCTTTGTTTTTCAAAGAATATAAATATAATTACATGATAAATATTTAAATGTTTACATTCATTTCATGAGCGTGCATAGTTCCTTAATCTTTTAATAGAAAATTTTAAATATTATGCATTCTTATAGAAATATGGGTAAGAATTTTTTTATTTTTTCCAGATTGTACCCTTTTTTTTCTATAATTTCGTTTTAAGATTTTCCTAGTCTTTTCAGAGGAATTTACATTGAAATCAGACTCTGAATTTACTATTCAATATAAGTTTTCAACAAAGCTGCTAATTTAATGTTAGGTTACCCCTTTAAGTCTTTAAAAGACATAGGTATTAATATCTCATTATCAGAATAGTAAAATATGAATTCAAAGATCACCAAGCTGATATGGCAGTTCTAAAAATTTACCTTTCTTTTCCTCTTTTAGCTCTAATCTCGTCTAAAAATTCAGGGGTTATAATCGTCAGATTCTTTTGTTTTGCTTCCTCTAAGCAGCCTTTTATAGCTTTTTTTAAAAAAATTCTAGGTACTTTAACCAATTTTTCGCATGCTTCATCTGTCCATTCGAAATCGGGATCTATGCGTTCAGCTGCGTACTTAACAAAAGTATAGTCAACCCCTTTTTCTTTTGGAATCGGTTCAGAATAAGGTTCAGTATGATTACAAAACCAAAATTTAATGTTATCACGAAAACCAAAATCAACTGGCAGTTTTGGAAATCCTTTTCCTTTGAAAAGGTTCTCTCGCCATTTTTCTTTCATTAGAATTTTATCAATCTTTAAGATAAAGCGAGTTTCAGGAGTTTCACTGCTAATTTCTATTGGATACTTATCGTTTAATGTACATTCAAATACTTGTATCGCTTCTTGGACTATATCGGGGTATTTTAGTCCAACTTTCCTTTCTTCTGGGGTTCTTTGAGAAGGAATCAGAGTAAAAATACTATTTTTCATTTTTTCAGCCGTAGTTTCACCAGGATAACCCAGCATAACGCAATTTTTTAAAAATCTTTTTTTGAAAGGGATAAAATTAATGGCACATGTTTTTGTATGTTGGATATTTATGGCAGTGTTGCTATTGTTTCTTGTAATTAATATCATTGAGTAATCCCCGGTAACAAGATATGGAAAACATAACGAATAGGGTCCCAGGTTAATTTGTCCAGATTCAGAAAAGGTGCTAATAAGAACTACGGGCATAGGAAAAAAGCTAGAAGTTTGATAAAAATTAGGAAGAATATTCACATTTGTAAATGAATTCATAATTAGAACGAACACTTCGATGTTTAGTTATTTTAAATAAATTTTGATCATATTACAATTTTATTATCAACAGCCTTCCTTTCTTTTTTCTATTTCTCTATTAACTATCGCGAAAATTAGTAAGAATTTAAAAATTTCAGCAATATCGGTTCACGTTTTCTGTTTCTCAGCTTGGGTTTTTTCAAGGGAAATTTAATTGAAATCAGACGCTGAATTTACCTTTCGGGAAAAAAAATTTTATAATAATTTATTGGTACTTCTCATATAATTCTTTTATGAAATCGTCAAGCTCCTTCATTGATTTCTTTTCTGTAGCATACGCGACCTTACCGCATTCGTCCTCTAAATCAAAACATGATTTAATATACCTCTTATTCATAATAGTCAACATGGATTTGATGAAGAACAAGAATGCGGTTTGATATTTGCTAAGTTGCTTTACAAATGAAAAGGTTTCCGCTTCTAATTGATCGAGAGGAAAGATTCGAGTAGGAAAGTTAATATTCTTCAATTCCTCAATACCAACCTTGTCAGTAGTGAAAAGCAATGATTTTGCATAATTTAATCCAAAGTTTAACAACGGAAGGAGGGTTGCCCCTGTCTGTGGAAATGCACCAATTTCAATTTCAGGGAGTCTCAAATACAGTTCTTCTTTAGGTCGATCGGCAAATATTTTTAAATCAGCAGCTAGCATAAACATCACACCAAATCCTACTGCGATTCCCTGCACTTGGGCAACTATGGGTTTTTTCAAAAGTATCATAGTTTGATTTACTTTTCTACCCCATTCTTGTATCTTGGTAGTATTCTCTGGTGCTCCTTGGATTTCTCTAAGATCATAACCTGCTGAAAAGAACCTAGATCCCGCGCTTTTTATTAAAATGCATCTTACTTTTTCATCTTTATCAGCATTAATCAATCCTTCATGGATAGACTGCAACATTGCTATATTACACGAATTCGCTTTATCTGGCCGATTGATCGTGATGGTGGCAATTCTTCCTTTTACTTCATATAGAATTAATTCTGGATTGCTCATAATAATTATAACTCTAAATTTAATTTAAAATTCATTAGAAGAGGATAGTTGAAAAAGATCTATTCTTTCAATTTTGACCGTTTTTTCGTTCTCACTACAAATATAATGGTTGCTACGGTAATAGTTACAGCAATTCCTATACTGACTCCTATTATTATCAATTGGAGTTTTAATAATTCTGTTTCATACATGATACCAATTCGTTCTGTATTGATTTGTTCATTAGCCCACTCCCAAGTATAACATCTCCCCCCGTCGATATTGATATTTACTAAACGATCTTCATCCATTGGTGATTCTATTATACTATCCGGAAGTTTCCCATATACTCTAAATTCAACCCTTTCAGAAATATTCCCACTCCAAGCTTTAGAAGTTACTAAATCATATAAAATGGAAAATTCATTATTCCTACTGAGGGGATTTAGTGGATTAGGCATCAAACCGTTAAACTTATATTTTATAGTTTGAGAATTGTTTTCTGGAATTGTTATGTTGCATACAATATATGTCCATGATGGAAAATAAGAACTATAGTCCATCACCCACTCTTCTATACCAAGATCATATGGATCACCAACATCAAACAAGATCTGACTATCATTTATCTCTACTATACAATTTGAGCTTACAACAGCTCTATTAACTGAGAATGGAGCAACTATCATAATTTCTGTTGTATTATTGGGATTAAAGATAGTATAGTTTCCCTCAAAGGATATGCCAATATTGTTTTTAAAGTCAGTAGAATCTATAGTAAAAACTACATCTGCATTTATTAAGTTAAAAGGTAAGCTGGCGTTTGTAAAGATACTCCCCATGTAATATTCCATAGGAATAGGGAGTGGATTGGCGAAGGATTCAGAAAGTAAGAAATTACCATTTATTAAAAAAGTTAAATTGATCAATAAACATAAAATAGATTTTCTTTTTTTCATTTTGACTTCATCCCAGATTAATTCAATTAAATACTAAGTTAAAAAGGTATTTAAAATTATTAGGAATGAAATTAGAAAAAAATTAATGGTACTAAGATTAAATTAAGAGATATGACAAATAAAGTTGAAATTCACGGAATATGTGAACCTCGATTTGAGCCTGTTAATGATGCTTTTATTCAAAATTTTGAAGAGGGGATGGAAGTTGGCGCCAGTTTTGCAGTGATGATTAACGGAAAGTATGTAGTTGATATCTGGGGGGGACATAAAGATAAAGAAAAAACCCAAACTTGGGAAGAGGATACCATCTGTAATGTATATAGCACTACCAAGGTCCCAACTGTTCTTTGCACTATGATGTGTGTAGATCGAGGGCTCCTAGACTTAGATGGAAAAGTTGCGAAATACTGGCCAGAGTTTGCCCAAAACGGAAAAGAAAATATTTTAGTACGCCATCTTTTGAGCCATACATCGGGATTAGCAGGAGTCGAAGAGTTAGTACCCTCGAGAACCTGGGATGATTGGGATAGAATTAGCAGTCTGTTGGCAGCTCAGAAGCCATGGTGGGAACCAGGTACCAAATCTGGGTACCATAGCTCGACTCATGGTCATCTACTAGGGGAATTAGTAAGAAGAGTTACTGGAAAAACTCTTGGAACCTTTTTCAAGGATGAAATAGCAATTCCCCTTGATATTGACTTTCACATTGGTTTAGCAGAGGAACATGTTCCACGAGTTTCACCATTGTTTCGTGGTCATCCCATTATGGGTTCCACTACGCTTATTCTGGGGGAAATTTTTAGGCTCGCAAATAGCTCAGAAATCGTAAAAGCAGAAATAGATAATCTCGAAAAAGAGATAATGTTTGATTATGGAGGTAAGGATCAATTTATCCTCACAATTTCTAAGGGAAAAATTGAATTTATTAGAGGAAAAATTGATAATCCGGATTTGAGTTTCGATGTGTCAAGAAATCGAGCAGAAGGATTAAACTTGATCTTTAATGCATATTATGAAGAACAAGATTATATTTCTGAAAATTTAAAAATAAAAGGGAATCCAAAGGACATCATTTATACCAGAAAACTTCTTGAGTTATTTGCCAAAGAGGCTAGAAGATTAGGAGCAGTAGGAATGAAACTCGCTTTAGAACCTGTTGAAATGCGAGAAAGGTCGAGAGAACGGACATGGCAAGCTGCAGAAATTCCCGCAGGTAATGGCCATGGTAATGCAAGGTCTGTAGCTAAAATAGCGTCTATAATTGCCTGTGAAGGACAACTAAATGGTATGCGATTGCTCTCACGAGAAACTCTAGAAAAAATCCTTGAAGAGCAAATCTATGATAGAGATTTGGTTTTGCAAACACCAATACGTTGGGGTTTGGGAGTAGCACTACCTACTAAAAACCGTCCACGTCCAAATCCCCGCTCATGTTTTTGGGGAGGGTGGGGTGGGTCTGCTATATTCATGGATTTGGATGCTAAACTTGGAATCGCATATGTAATGAACCAGATGAGAAGTCAATCCGCAGAAGAAACTGCTAAAAATAAATATCACTCCGATACTCGAGGGAACAGATTAATAACAGCTGTTTTCAAATCGTTAGATTTAATCTAAATTTTTACGTTTTTCATTATTTACTTTAAATAATTTAGAGCTGTAAGAGCGTAGATTTTAGTCACATTTATCAAATCTTCAATATTAACGTTTTCATCAGTAGTGTGAATGTTATTTTCCGCACGACTAGTTCCAATAATGATTGTTTCTATTCCTCGTTCTTGGAACCAATGAGCATCAGTCGAGGGCATGAATAAGTTAAAATCTCTTTTCTCAGAGAAAACGGTTTCAAAAGACTTACTAACTGCTTTTGCAAAATTGGATTTCCCATCAATAACAAACGGCTCCATGGAGATTGGAATCATTACGTTGATATCTAACAGAGGATCCTGTTTCTTCAGTTCTTCTATATGATCCAAAATGCGTTTTCTGATACTTACTATATCTTGTTCAGGAATGGTATTAACACTACAATGAAGATAGCATCTGCCTGGCACGGTTGATATCTTGTTACCCCCATGTATTTCCGCTAAATTTATGTGACTCACTTTTGTTGATGATCCTTCTGGGAGTGAATAACTTGTTTCCTTTGATAAGAATTCCTCATTTAGCTGCATTAAAAATTTCATAATCTTCACCATTCGCTCGATCGAATTGATTCCAGAAGACTGGTTTCTATAAGGGACTGGTAAATCAGGGGCACCTAAACCGTGACCAGATTTTCCCTTTATGGTAAAGGTAATATACATTGTTCCCCCTGTATATCCAAAAGGGTAATCAGGAGGTCCATCACCTAATAAACACACGTCACCATCAATTAATTTCTTATTGAGTAAAAACTCAACACCATTCAATCCACCTAATTCTTCGTCTCCAACAGCAGTTACAACCAATTTTCCATTTATATTTATTCCAGATTCTATTAAAGCTTTCGTTGCGAATATTTCTGCTGTCACACAAGATTTATCATCAGAAGACCCTCGTCCATATATCTTCCCGTTAATGATCTCACCACCGAATGGTTTTTTTGTCCATCCTTTAAACGCTTGAACAGTATCATAGTGAGCATTAAAAATTAAAGTCTTCCCTTGATCATTACCCCATTCTCCTATAATATTTCTACGTTTAGCACTAGTTTTTAATCCGATTTCTTTCATTTTATTTTCTGTGAATTCAGCAACTTCTTTATAATTGGCAGGAGGATTCTCAGATGGTATTTGAATGATTTGCCGATGGAAAGATACAATCTCATCCCTCATACCTTCTATTTTCTTACTAATTTTTTTCTCTAGATCATCCATTCTAATCCCAAAAAAATCCTATTAATTACTTTTAGATGTGGTAGAATTTAAAAGTATAAAATTAAAAAACTATCTACAATATATTAGCTTGTCTTTTTAAAACTAAATATTAAATAATTAAGTGATGAAATATGGTAAAACGTGTTGCAATTAACGGATTCGGTAGAATCGGAAGACTATTTTTTCGAGCTGCTGTTTTAAATCATCCCGAAATTGAGATTGTTTCGATAAACGATTTATTTGAACCAAAATATTTGGCATATGCTTTAAAATATGATACTGTGCATAAAGCATGGCCAGGTACTGTAGAAGCAGAGCCAGGTGCATTAATTGTTGATGGTAAGAGGATTCCTATTACTGCTGAGAGAGATCCTGCAAATTTACCCCATGGGAGTAATGATATCGATGTCGTTGTTGAATCCACTGGATTTTTTGTAAAAAGAGAGGGTGCTCAAAAACATATTGATGCGGGAGCAAAACGAGTAGTTATCAGTGCTCCTGCTACAAATCCGGATATCACTGTCGTAATGGGTTGTAATGATGACAAAATAACAAGTGATATGAAGATTATATCGAATGCATCTTGTACAACGAATTGTCTTGCACCAATAGTAAAAGTTCTTCATGAGAACTATAACATTACTAAAGGTATTATGACGACTGTCCATGGATATACAGGGGCTCAGAGAACAGTAGATACAGCTACCGCAGGAGATCCTATTAAGATGATTAGAGGTCGTGCAGCAGCACAAAATATTATCCCCACATCTACCGGTGCTGCAAAAGCCATTGGTGCGGTCTTTCCTGACTTAAATGGAAAACTAGATGGAATTGCTATGCGAGTTCCTGTACCTGACGGAAGCTGTGTAGATCTAAAAGTTACTGTGCAAAATCCCCCGTCAGTAGATGAGGTAAATGCTGCTATGAAATCTGCTTCTGAAGGCTCATTAAAGGGAATTTTAGAATACACAGACGATCCAATAGTAAGTAGTGATATTCTCGGAAATCCAGCAAGCTCTATCTTTTGTTCATTATGGACAAAAGTAATTGGTGATTTAGTCGCTGTAGTTTCATGGTATGACAATGAAATGGGCTATAGTAATCGGCTAGCGGATTTAATTGTTAAGAAGTTATAAAGATTAATCAAATTAGTTTATTTTTTTCTTTTTTTACTTAAAACTTTTGTATAATTAAGATGATTTGAGATTCTGTATTGTGATTACTGCTGTTTCTATCACAGTATCGCTTATATACTGAGGAATTACACACCCAGGAGCCATTACGAATCCCAAACCTTGAAAATCCGTATAAACTGATGTAATCATTGAGGAAATCTCTTTGGGATCAGAAATATCCTTCCATGATTCTGTATTCAGTCCTCCGAGAAGCCCTCCTTTAAAGATATTTCGCGCTTCAGTGAGATTTGGGGAAGTGTGTTGATCATGCCAGTTTATGGCCTCAATAGGCAATTTGGTTGCTAGACCATAATCCGGATTATCTCCATGAAGATGGAGGACAACAAAGTTATTTGTTTTTTTACATTTTTGAATCAACGACTTCATTGGATCAAATTCTAAGACTATTCGCTCATCTGGGGATAATCTCTCATTTAAATGTTGCGTAGCCAAAAAGATACCATCAGCCCCTGCATTGAGTGAGGCATTTGTAAATTCTGTCATTGCTAATTCTACTATTTTAAATTGTTCTCTGATAAATTGAGGTTCCTCTCTGTAGTGTGAAATTATGTTTTTATCGATTTGGGAAGCCACCATAAAAGGAGAAAATACGGTCATCATTGTGGGAATTTTATCCTTAACCTTGTTACTTATGAGTTCCATAGCTTTAATCTGGTTTCCGAATTCACCTTCATATGGATCAATCTCTTTAATATTATTCCAATCCTCTATTTTTTCGATAGGGTATTTCACACAAATTCTTGATCCAGAATCAGGATCATACCCTCCTAATTCTGCTCCGAAATCAGAAGCAAAAGCCCTACCGGAGATTGAGATCTTCATTATATCGGAATTGTATTTAGCTTGAAAATTCATCTGTGCTTTTAACAATCCCTCGGGAGTCTTATCAGATTCTGGGAAATGCTTCCAAATCGCATATGGAACTCTTTCAGTAGGTTTAGATTTAAATGTCTTATTGATTAGGTCAAATTTATCCATAGGTTTGTTTCACTTTCATTGTATTAAAATTTATTCTAACATAATTAAAGCGCTATAAACAACCCCAAAAGAACCTGAGATATTCTGGAGAGGTTAAGATTCTAGTATCTGCGCCCATAAAGATATAATTGGGCCCAGGAAACATAAAATCAGTATCTCCGACTTCATATAAGAATCCACATCGTCCAACTGTCTCATCAGAATTTATTTTCTGTACAAAATATGTATATATATATTCTGCCCTTTGGAGACTGGTAAACCATTTAAGTTCGTATGACAAATATCCCAAATCCCCTAAAGTCATAATTACATCTAGAGCAGTTATAGTACCATTCTTTAGAACATCATTTCTCATATCATGGGCTGTAACCGTGATGTTATAGAACTCTAGATCAAAACTACTCCCATTTATCGTAACAGTCGGGATGATTATGGTCCCATTGTTGGCCGCAAGGCGTACAGTTTCTTGTGCAAAAGTAGAATAGATATGGTTAAGATGTGATGGACTTTCTTCATACATTATTAATGTTGTTCCTGGTTTCCAAGGATAATGATCAATTCTAACTGCATTGGGTTCAGGATAACCACCACTATAGTATATATAGTACCAGTAATTAGTTTTCCCATTTAAAGAATCTATTACGTAAGTATCCATTGTGGCATTAAAATGATAAGTAATATTGAGTTTACCCGTCAAACTAAGATGGAGAAGAACATCAAAGGGGGAAAAATTTCCATTTTGAAAAAGGTCAGGTCTACTAGTGATAATTTCATCTGGATTGAAACTATACGTCTCATTTCCAATCCTAACCTGATATGGAGGTAACCTAGAAGGAGCATTAACTATTAATGTAGTAATTACTAATGAGATACCAAGTAAGATGACAAATAAGTCAGCGCCCCAATGCCTTATTTTCTTCCGAGTCAAGAAGAATTTAGAACCAACCATTACATGGATGATTACAAATATAGCAAGAAGTAGATCATAATTGAGATGCCACGAAAACAAAAAGAAGTCCCCAAAAATCACAGCAAACCATTCATAGTATTTTAACCCTGAAATTAGTATAAGGAATGAGAAGATAACAATGCCCCAACTCGTTATTCGTTGTATTAACCTCAGAAGATGGATGTTCGCAGCTTTTTCATTCTGGATTCTTACTATCATTCTTCTTACTTTGAGTTTTAAATATTTCAGTGTAAGTATTACGTGGAAAATTGAAGTAATGACAAGCATCCAAACAATAACTACATGGATAGTGAGCCAAAATACATAGGGATTTAGTAAACGGTTTGAAGAAATATATCCTAGCAGAATAGAGATAAATGCAAGTAATACAATCACCCATGAAGAAACTCGATGAATTTTTAGCCAATTAACTCGCATCGTTAACATCCCGATATACCCGAGAGAAAGATGGTGAAGTTTTAAAACTTCTCCTTATAATTGAAAATAGTTTACTTTCTTAAGAAATCTAGATCTAGAATCATTTCACTTACTAAGAACAATAATTTTTTAGTTCTTTCAAAATTAATTTAGATATAGACACTTATTCCTTTTTTATTACTTCCATCTTTTTAAAATTCAATTGATATATAAACCAGTTTCCAAATTGCTCTTCTAATTCAAAACCAGCACTTCTTGCCCACTTAATTTCAGTCTTTCTTCTGGGGTAATCTGGATCAGGAATCATTTCGCTTAATGATACCATCCCGTCAGCTTTTAAAACTCTATTTAATTCTTTAAGAGCTCTGATTGGATCGGGGATTTCAGGAAGACAAGCAATCATCAATACGCGATCAACACTCTCATCTTCAAATGATAGATTATACGCATCGTCAATTTTTGGGATAATATTTGTTATCCCTTCCTTTTCAATTTTTTTTTTTAACCTGTTAATTACTGATTCTTGAATATCTAGAGCATAAACCTTTCCGTCAGGTAAGATTTTTTTTGCCACAGCTTTAGTGTAACTTCCTTTTCCGGGTCCAATCTCTAAAACAATCATACCCGGTTCAAGATTCATGCGTAAGGCGATTCTTTCAGGCTTTTGGATAAGTTTCCTCCGAATTGGATTGTCAATTAGTCGTGTAAGTAAAGCAGGGGCAGGAAATTTATAATAACGCCTAATAATTCGCAATATAATAAAAACAATTAGTGCAAAGCATCCTAAAGCGATTAAAAATGTAAAGAAAATTATTCTTAAAATTAACCAGATGTCCATTTTTCTGCTCTCACTGAAGCGTTTAAATATTATTTGTCTAAATGTATAAGAGAACAATAATTTTAAAGTTCTTTAAATATTAAATTAGTCATGGATTTAGACAATGGTAAAGCCATCGAAATATCTGATAAGCCGTTATTTGATAATTACTTTAAAAATTATCCTCCTGAAATATCTGAATTTAGCTTTACTAATCTGTTTATGTGGCGAAACTCTTATAAGTTCCTCTATGTGGAGTATGATGAGCATTTAATTCTTTTTTCAAGAGAATCTATAGGTAAATATAGGCATAATCTACCTAAAGAGAGCAGTACTTTATTTTTCTTGCCCCCGATCGGCCCAAATCCTGTTTCTTTAATGATCCAAATTTTTCAAAATTTTCAGGGAGTTGAATTTCATAGGGTTCCCGAAGATTTCAAGGAAGGAATCATAAATAATGAACATTTTGCGTCCCTAAACCTTGAAATTATTGAAGACAGGAACAACTGGGACTATGTTTATGAAGTAGAGAATCTTAAAACGTTACCTGGGAATCGTTACCGCCAGAATAGAAGATGGCTAAATAAATTTCTTGATAATTATCAATTTGATTTTCAGTTAATATCTGAAGAAGTTATCGAAAAAGTGAAAAAACTACAGGTAGAATGGTGGTTAAAGAGGGGGGGTGAGGAGGATACTGCTTTAGAAGAGGAACAAAAAGCTATTTATGAGGCATTGGATAATTTCACAGAACTAAACTATAAAGGAGCTCTCCTATGTATTGATGACACCTGCGCAGCATACACTTTCGGGGAGATGTTAAGTCCCGATACATTAGTAATTCATATTGAAAAAGCGCATAAGGAATTTGAAGGGGCCTATCAAGCAATTAACAATTTATTTGTAAAAAATTGTTGTGAAGATGTACTCTATGTGAATCGAGAACAGGATTTAGGAATACCTGGATTAAGAAGGGCTAAGGAATCCTACAAACCGGTTCATATGGTAAAGAAGAGTGTTATCTATCAGAAATCCTAAACTGATTTTAAAATGATTTCTTAGTCTTAAGAAGTTCCTCACACAATACCCCCATTGTATAAGATTATATTTTTCACAGTCTAGCTCATACTTGGTGAAATCATACTTCCCATAGAATGTAATTAGAGAATGATAAGATTTATCAGATATGAGACTATCTATAAAATCTGATAACAATGGAAGAATTAAATAATTATAAAAAAATGGGACAAGAGTTAATAGATAAATTAAAACTTAGAACATACCCTGTTGCCATCAAATTGATACCTCCGGGTGAAGAGGTTACTTCAAGCGCCCTTCGACCACATATAGTATTTGGGCGAGATATAGCCGCCTGCATGACGTATACGTGGTGTAGGCGTTCAGGATTCTCCTTTTTCTTGCAGGCTAACGATATCGCATGCAAACCAGCATCGATAAAATACTTTGGTCTAGAGCAAACAGCAGATCCAGAGGATGTATATAAAGCGTGGGACAAGAAAGCTGGATACAAAAGACATGCAGAAGCAGAAAAGAAGTCTCGTCAATTAGATGCCACATTAGAATTCGGAGAAATTCAAGGCTTTGTAGTATCACCCTTAAACATGACAATTGTCATACCTGATGTAATAATGATATATACAACACCTCTAAACCTATCTCACTTGATATTGGCAGCAACATACAATGGAGAATGCATTACCAGTCATTTTAACGGAATGGAATCTTCTTGTAAGGAAGGGATAATCCGAACATATAAAACAAATGAATGCCAAGTTGTCTCCCCTGGCATGGGAGATAGAGTTCTAGCTGCAGTTCAAGATCATGAAATGATATTTTCAATACCCGAATCTAAATTAGAGATAATACTTGATAATTTATTTCTTGCAGGAAGCAAGTTGGGCCCATATAAAATCCCTCATTTAAATCCAACAGTATCAGCGGGAACTATTTTCGGAAATCCTGTTGAACCTGGAGTGTGGGATTACTTAAGAAAAAGAATTAAAAAATAAATGATTTGTAGATAAATTAATAAAAAAGAATAGAGCTTAATTATATTATGAGTAGCAAAAATTGGACGATAGAAGATTACCAACAGGCTGGGGAAGAAATATTCAATAAACTGCACCTTGATTCATTTCCAGTCTCAATTAAGTACATTAAGGATATTGAAAATGATATTCCCCCCGGTGTTAGAAGACCAATAGATGACGGGGAAAAGATGTCCATCTGTCAAGCTTTTACTTATGCACGTAGGTTTAGACAAAAGTTATGTATTACAGCAGCGGATAATTTTTGTACTCCCTCTTCTGTAGCACATGGATGGGTCCCTCTCACGATGGAAGAATTTACTGAATCTCAAGTGCGGCAAAAATGGTCAAAAGATGCTCAAGCTGAAAAAAGAAGAGCAGAGCATACATACGCAAGAAATTTCAAAAATATTATTGAGTTAGCATATCGGGGAGTAATTGTTTCTTCTTTATTAGAAACACCCGTTATTCCAGATGCAATATTGATTTATTGTGATGGACCTAAACTTACATATATTATTAACGCTTTAAACTATGAGCATAAGCGAAAGTATCGAATTCAATCAACGTTTGAAGGTTTTGGTGAAAGTTGCTCCAAGGGAGGATTAATGCCGTTTATAACACGTAAAGCCCAAATCGTCATTCCTGGTACGGGAGATCGTTCCTTTGCCGGAATTCAAGACCATGAATTGGGAATTGGAATGCCTGCTAGCTTTATTTTCTATACGTTAGAGAATTTGTTTCAAACTGGAGCAGGACAAGGTTTAAAGTTTCCGTTACGGCAGGTGCTTCCAAAATTGAACGAAAATTTAACTCCTGGGTTCAGATACATGAGAGAAGTAATTGATAAAAAATTAAATGAGAATAAGTAAACTCGACTTGGGAGTTAAAAAAAATTAAAAAGTGGATTCATGAATATTTAAATACCTATTTATATTGCAAAAAAATAGGTAGAAATAATTAATATTGTAAAATTTGCATATAATACTAAATAATAATATTTGAGTTAAATCAAAATGTCAGATGATGAGTATCAAGAAGTTCAGAGAGAGGAGAAACCTCTCGGTCGATTAACCGGTAAAACAACGATTCATACTGTTCAAACTGTATTTGAAGATCCCTCTGTAGAAAAGAATAATTACTTAGTAATTTACGGTGAGAGAGATAAAGAGGGAAATAAACCTCATTACGTTCTAAGTATTACTGATATGTGGACAGACGAAAAAGGGAGAATGGCCAAGTTACAAGTTCTCGGGGAAAGACCTAAAAGACCTTTTGAAATTGGGGCTGATGTCTTTCTAGCAAAAGAAGAACAGATATCAAGGATCCTTGGAATTTTTAATCCTCCCGAAGAATCACTTTCCCTTGGAAAACTCATTGGTTATCCATATGAAGTTCATCTTTTAATCAAGAATTTTGGCAGAATATTTATAACTGGCAAATCTGGTTCGGGGAAATCGTATACAATGGGAGTTTTATGCGAGGAGTTTCTTAAAAAGGGAATCCCCGTAGTTATTTTAGACAGGCATGGAGAATACGGTAGCTTAAAGGTTGCAAACGAGGATCTCGGGGCAAGTGATAGTGAATATGTAGACCATATCATTGAATTTGCCGATCTGAAGAAAAATAAGGGTGGTGATATAGACATTGAATACTTATTCTCATTAAGTTCTTCTGATATAGTTGCTCAATCTCTCTGTACGGTAGTAAATTTAAATGGCATGGCACTGGAAGTTCAAGAAGCTATTGCTGGCAAATTACTCAAGAAATTATATGAATCAAGCACTACCAGAAAAATACCCCCCTTTTACTTATTTTTAGATGAAGCTCATTTATTCGCAGGGAAAAAGCAAACTGAAACTTGTGAAGTTGTAAAACTTTTCGCTCAAGAAGGACGTAAATTTGGAGCAAATATAGTTATAGGAACTCAACGTCCCCAATTATTGGATACGACAATTCGAGCTCAAGCAGGAACGTGGGTTGTCCATAACCTTTCTGACATCCGGGATATCGGCATTACAATTTCAAGTGCTGAAGATTTGAGCAATGATAATAAATCAGATATTTCCGGATTAGATAAGGGGGAGGCTATTATTTGTGGTGAAGCCGTAAAAGGAATTCCTCTCTTTGTAAAAATACGACAAAGGACGACAACACACGGTGGTGTAAGTTTTAACCCATTAGATTTTCTTTCAGAAAATACTGTTGATGAGCTTCAGAAGCGAAAAGAAAGGATATTAGGGGGAAAATCTGCGGATGAATTGGAAACTGGAAAATCAATGTACCAGGAAATGATGGCCCCGAAGAAAGCTGCTGATTATTTGGAAGAAATTGCTGCCTTAAAAGTGCGTATTCAAGAACTTGAGGATGAAGTCTCCCGGTTGAAGGTAAAAGTAGCTGATGTAAAGGAGGGGAAGGACATTCCTTTGATGGCAACTGATGATGTGATTCAAGATTTACAGACTGATATTGAGGTCTGGAAAGAGAAATATAATTATCTCAAGGATATGGCAGAAAGAGGCGAGGGAGACATGGTGCCATTGACAGAAGATTCAGAAGAAATATTAGAAATCAATAATAGAGTTATTGAACTTGAAGCCTATGTAAAAAAATATAAATCGAAGTACGATGACGCGATTATTTTAGCAGAAAAAACGATCGAAGAATTAAAGAAAACTCGTAAATAACCAATATTTTCCTTTATTTTTGTTTACTCTCCATTATTTAGTGGAAAACTAATCCTTTTTTAGGTATTCTAGATTTTTTCTTAGTATTATTATTGTAGGAATTTCTACTTATGAAAAGCGAGATATTAACGATTGATGGGATTAAAGAATATCAAAAAAAACTTTCTGCTTTGCTTGGGGTCTCTGGACATGAGCAAGATGTAAGTAATTTCATATTAAACGAAATTGAAAAAAAAAATTTAGCCGATAAAGCCTGGATCGATGCATTAGGAAATGTTCTCGTAATCAAGGAAGGAAAAAACAAAGAAAGTCGAATTTTACTTGATGCTCATATTGATGAAATCGGTTTTATGGTTTCTCATGTAGAAAGAAATGGTTTTTTAAGATTTGTTTTAATTGGAACGTGGGATACAAGAATTCTTTTAGGACAATCTGTTATTTTAAAGTCAAATACAGGAGAAAAGTTTTATGGTATTATAGGATCGAAACCTCCACATTTGACATCATTGGAAGAGCGAACCAAGCAGATCAAAGTGTCTGACATGTATATCGATATAGGAATGGCATCAAAAGAAGATGTAACAAATAATAATATTACAATAGGTGTCGTGGGTACATTATCTGCTCCTTTCGTTGAGTTTCCAAATGGAATGGTACGGGGTAAGGCTTTTGATGATCGTACTGCGTGTAATGTGTTACTGCACATATTGATGATATTAAAGGAACAAGAACAACCAAATGATACTATTCTTTTCAATTTTGCAGTCCAAGAGGAGATTGGTGGACATGGAGCAATAGCCGGTGCTTACACCCTCAAGCCTACAATTGGTCTTGCAATTGAAAATACAACAGCTGCAGATGTTCCTGGTATTAAAGAATCACAAATCCCTGTTTATATTGGTAAAGGACCAGCGATAACCCTCGCTGATTTGGCAATAATATCACATCCCAAAGTAAATGAAAGAATTATTGAAAATGCAAAATATGAAAAAATCTCTTTTCAATATAAAAAACCGAGGTATGGGAGAACTGATGCACATAAGATTCAAATTTCTCGATCGGGGATCCCTAGCTCTGTTATCTCCGTTCCTTGCAGATATATTCATTCTCCGACTTCATTATTAAAACTTGAAGATATTTATGACACGATACGTATAATCGATGCGTTCTTAAGAAATCCTGTTAAAACTACATTATAAGACTTCCTTTATCTCTTCCTTAGGTTGATGGTCAAAAAAAGTAATGTGCTTTACTTTTATTTTCCTAATAAGCACAAAAGATATCAAATAGAAAAATCCCATGATGACCCAGAGCAGAATTAAAACTATTGGATTTTTCTCGTTTGGCCCTGAAAGAAGAAACCCAACAAAAAGCGAAGCGGCTGCGGGACCCATTGATCTTACAAATGATGATAATCCATAATAAGATCCAGATATTCTAGACATTGCAATATCTATATCGGGTTCCTCTGAATTTTCAGCTGCTTCATGAACTATCGCTGCCGTTAGTGGGATTGAGAATAACGGCATTGAGTACATTGATCCTAGTACGGTACTCCATGTTATTATATACAATGCAAATTCTATTCCAAAAGGAAGGAATCTCATTAAGAAGAATGCGCCCAAAAAATTAGCAATCACAGCTAACATCATCACAGTAGAATAAGATTTAAGGAGATGATTTCTTTTTCGCATTTTTATCCAGAACAAATACCAAGCAAATTTACCAAAAAATGAAATTAAAACATAAGTATAAAAACCAAAAGATGTAAATTCTAACACATACGTCTGGAAAGGAAAAACGAGAAGTCCAAGTGTTTTGCCTGCAAGACCGCCAAAAAACCCGGCAATTACTACAAACCTGAAACTGTGGTCCCTTGCGGGTACAGCCATTTGGCGGAATCTTCCAATTATAGTAACTTTTTCTCTCTTATAGGCTCCATTTAGATCATGAAAACTCTCATCCACGGAGAAGAAGATTAATAAAACGGCAACTAATCCAAAAATTGCGAAACAAATTCCTATTATTGGTATATAAGTACGAACTATGTCACCAGAAGGGGTCCACCATTTAGCATTTTTGGGATCTGCAAGGAGACTTTGAATAATTAAAGGCATCAATAATGCTATAACTGAGGCGAGAATCGAAAAAGCAGATCTAACCGACGCTACAGCCTCCCTATTTTTGAGAGTTTGGGATTGTTCAGGTAACATAGATATATAAACATTGAAAAGAAGGGACCTTGCTATGGATCTAACCAAAATTATAACCCAAAAATAGATTGCAGTAGGAAGATATAGTTGATTTCCTTGAGGGCATTTCGGGGGAAACCAAATTAATATAGTCAATACAAACCAAAGGGGTAAACCTATTAAAAGGAATGGACGTCTCTTTCCTAGTTTACCTGGTTTTTTATTATCAATAATTACACCGAAAATTATAGCAAACAGAGCTCCAACAATCAATTGAGTAGAGACCCCGATTGAAACAAGAATGGAGTTTAGATTAATAGTATAAACATAAAATTGAAAGAGATATACGCCCGTAAACATATTAGCTAAAGACATGCCCAAATCTCCCATTGAATATCCGAATAACCTTTTACCGTTTAATTCTCGTGGGGGGGGTAATGTTTCTTCCATGCTCAATCAAAAATAGATAATTGGGTTTGAAAATAATAGAGGATTGATATATTTTTTGATTTTTTTCTATAATTCTGTCGAAAAGGACTAATTTACATTATGTCGGTTATTTCTCTTTTTCTTTCTGCTTTCTCTTCTTTACCTTTTTCTGTTGTTCGACGATTACATTACTAATAAACTGTGTTGTGGAATATGCAGATTCCGCTTCTCCCAAACTTAGCCCATTAAGATCGTTTTTCATTTCTTCAGCTTCGTCTTCTGTAAATCCCATCTCATTCATTACATAAGTTTTTGCACTAGTTTTTTGCCTATCATTCCGTAATTCTGCCCTTTGTAAGTAGTAATGACTTGTCATATGCAAAACTGTTCCCCCCTCGCCATAATCGAAAGTAATAACAATGGGTGCTTCTCCGTACTTTTTTTCCATCTCTCTACTCGTAACTAAAATTTTCACACTCTTTTTATCCAAAATCTGTATTGGATATGACGAAGATTCCAACCACCAAATAGGTTCTTCGTCAGCTTTAAACAAACCTTCTAGAAATTTGTTAGTTTTATCAACAACCTGTACCGCAACACAATCATCAGCAGTTGGTCTCTGATTATACTTAACAAATTCAGGGAATATTTTTTCTAGAATATTTTGCAGAGCCCAATCAGTTGTGAAAAGAAATCCCCCATACTGGACAAATCTTTTAATCTTAGCCAAACCCTCATCGTAAATATTTCCAGGACAATTGATTATTAATATTTGATCTGGGCTTAATTCGATTCGATCAACTTCCTCAGGTTCAATTAGCACGTATGGTACATTAATCATGTCTAGCACGGTTTCTACCCTATCGTATGAACCTGTAACAATTACGATTGAAGATTCTTTCACTTTTTTTAATATTTCTAAATCTACGGGCCGTTCTTTAGCCATCCGTTTCTCTAATATTTTTGAAGAGGCTTTATATGCCTGTTCCATTTTTTTAAAATCTCCCATAAAAACTCACCTAAAGTGTATATTCTTTCTTTTATAGTAGTATAAAATTCATATCTATAAATTTTTCTATCAACAACGGTCTTAGTAGACATCATTAAAACTAACCATTTTATGTTCTTCAGATTTATAAAAATCCAACTAAATAAATCTAATAATCTCTTTATTTACTTAATTTAAATGCATTAAAACAATTTGGATTTGACAAAAATGAACAATATCGATTTAACGAGAAAAAGAATATTTTTACTATGTCTTTTTTTGGCAATCTTTGTAATTGGTACAGTTCTAATATTTATCACGCCATTAGGTATTAAATCGACTTACGGGCAAACTGTAAAGACCAGTGATGAAGAAACTATAGCATTTAATGTTTTTGAGCCCAAAAGAGGAGGAGTAGGCAAAACTGCGATTATATTAGGACACGGTGTTATGTCAAATAAGGAAATGTTGAAGGGTTTTGCAATCGAGCTAGCCGCTGCTGGTTTTGTCGCGATCCCGTTTGATTTTCGGGGTCACGGACAAAGTTCAGGGACACTTGAACGTGGTTCATTAAATAATGATGTAGAGGCAATAAAATCATATCTTATGAGTAGATCGGATATTGATATGAACTCACTTGGTTATTTCGGCTTTTCAATGGGGGGTGGTCCTGGAATAAGAGCCGTTAATGAATCTACTGATTTCAAATGTTTTGTCGGAGCTGGAACATGGTTACCGGAAAACGTTAGGAAGGGTAATAATACCCATCCGCTTAACATCCTCATGATTTTAGGCAGATTTGATGAGTTAATTGAGCCCGCAGATCTGAAAATAGGACTCTCAGATTATACAGGTATCCCTATTACCGATTTAGACGTTAACAAATTATATGGAAGCTTTCAAGAAGGAAATGCGTCGATGATATATCTTGATGACAATTCAAATCATGTATTAGGAGACTGGGACCCTGATTTTATCAGAGAAACTAGGAATTTTATAATGAATACCTTTCCTCATATAAGACCCATTGATGAAAATTTTTTCACTAATACTCGGTTGATAATCCTATTTACACAACTTCTTGGAGGAATAGGACTTTTTCTACTGATTGTTGAGCCTCTATCAAGACTTCTGTTAAAATCAGAGGAAAATCAAGAGATCAAACTGGAGGTAGAAGAAGAATCATTGCAAAAACTGTCAATGAAGACAATTGGCTATTCGTTACTTCTTGGAATACCAGGGATCATCATTTTCGTGCCAGTTATATTAATACTATATCTCGCAACTGCAGGATTCATTTTAGCTCTACTCTTTGGTCAGGCGTTTGGCTATCTTCTGTTGCTATGGATGTTAGGAAGAAAAAGAAATTTCAATTTGCGTTCTTCACTAAAGAAACCATTTCAAACTTCGAGGAGTAATTTGCTAAGACACTTTATACTTGGTTTAATTCTTTCAATAACAATTGCTCTCATCATTTATCTTTCAGGTGGGCTAAACTATATGGGGATGGCCCCTTCATTGATTAAAATACCATGGATGTTCTTGATCGTGCCTGTTACTTTTGTAATTTTTATGATTTATAGCTTGATCAACCAAGGTGTTCTTCAAGGCAAGATAGGGAGAGGGCTTAAAGGTTTGGTAAAGATCACTCTATTAAATTTCGCATTTCAGTTCTTATATTGGTTTTTGTACCTTTTAATTATAGGAGGTATCATGGGAAGCCTATTTTATTTCGGATCTTTCATGCCTTTCGCAATACCGTTATTTTTGATTATGTCTGCATTTTCCGCGTTTATTTATCAGAAAACAGGAAACATAATAGCTGGAGCAATGGTAATTACGCTATTCTTTACATTACTAATCTGTACAATATCTCCTTATGAAAGCGGGTTTAACTTTATTATGAGATTTTTTTAATAATAAACTTACCTTACTTTTTTTTTTTCTTTGTGTTAATGCCTTCATTGAAAGATCACTCCTTATTAAATATAGATTATAAGTTTTAAATTGAAGTCTTACTTATTTTTCAAGAGAAAGTTCAATAATTATAAATAGAATTATTATCTTCTAAATCAAGATGTCTCAAGACCAAATCCTATGTGTCTCCTATTTTGATCAAGTAATTGGTCCAAATACTCTGTACAGCAGTGAACCGTTAGCAGATGCCATTGGTACTCCGGATTTAGGAAAGGTGCTTGAATTTAACGACGAAGAGGGAACTTTTATTTTTGCTGCCCGTAAATATCAGACACTAAACCATATCTTTTTTATTGACTCTTCCCTTGCAAGAGGTGGAAAAGATCTGATAATGATCACTTATATGATTAAATCAGCAATATTTAAGGATGGGATTGTGGATGTGTTTAAATATTTGGATTCAAAAACGCCCATATTGGAAAATTTTGCCTTGGAAATGAAAGATTTAAGTGATCTTTCATCACTTTTACATCTAAAGAAAAAAGTTTTAAGAGAGGAAAATGTATTAAACCAAGCGAACGAGAAACTGAAAAGCGCTTTTTTAGAAATTTTTAACAAATATTTATCTGAATTAACTCCAACATACAATTTAGAAACTCCCATTAAGAGCAGAAGATTATCTAAGAAGATTTTCATCATAGGAGAATCTGAAGTAGGGAAAAAAACACTGCTTAAAAATCTTGAGCTAATCCAATTTTTAAACGTTAAAAAGAACGATTTAGCGGTAGGCATATTTGAAACGATTATTGAAAATCTTGAAATTTTAGATTTTGATGAAAATGAATGTGAATTTGGATGCAAGGCCTTTGAATCCTTCGATCACTGTATGAATCAGGCAGAAGGATTTATTATAATTTTTAAGTCAGCGGATAAAGATTCCATTCTCGAATCAAAAAGATTTTATCAAATAATTGAGGAAAAACGTTTGGAAGTTGAAAAGGAGCCTGTCCCGATATTACTTATTGGCAATAAATTTGGCAAGGAAAAGGAAGAGAATAAAGAACTTGTTCATGAACTCTTTGAGATTGAAAATCTAAAGAAGCAAGGAAGGAGAATTCGATATTTTCCCATAAAAATATTAGAAGAAGATGAGAGGGTTATGAAATCCATTCGATGGATGATTAAGAATATTCTTTAACCTCAGCCTAGGATTCTTATCCCTTTGCTTATCCATCTAACAAATCTTTTAAATTATTCTAAATATACTCAATAGATGACATCTAATTCAATAAAAGGTACCTTATGGGGTATTCTATTTCTTCTAACGGCCGCCATTTATGGCTCAATTCCCACGTACTTAATAGTTAGATTTTGGGTTTGGCTCAATGATTTTCCCGTTTATACGTTGTCACTATTCACACTGTTTCTATGGATAGTCGCCTTAATTGTTATGTTAATTTATATTGTTGCGATGATTAGAGCCTTCATTCAAAGGAATAACGAAGAAGGGCTTGGAATTCCGAAGGGTGTTAAAGGCTTCGGTCTTGTATCGACAATCGTAATTGGTGTAATTATGATTATTTGGTTTATTCTGTTTAACCAAGTTGCATTCTTTTCAATGATTCCTCCTTAAAATTTGAGAGGATACTGCCCAAATTTTCGAGTTGCTTCAGTCATCCACCTTAAATTTTGAACTTTGACTGCGGGATGCATATTAGCAGCACTTACCATAAATCCACCCCCAGGTCCACCTGTTTTTATAGCAAATTTTACTGCATTGAATACTTCTTCTTTGGTCCCATATGTTAATACATGAGCAATATCTATATTCCCCATTAAACAGAGCTTATCTCCAACCTTTTTCTTAATTAAAGCCAAATCAACTCCTGCAGTGGGTTCAAGGGATTGAAGTCCATCAAAGCCACAGTCAATTATAAAATCTAATAAGGGAGTTATCTGTCCATCCGAGTGGAGAACGATTTTCGCGCCTCTATTATGGACAGTTTCAGTAATAATCTTATATCCTGGAAGAACTAATTCATAGAACTTTTTAGGACTCATCATGGGTCCTGTCTTATAAGCAAGATCCCCCGATTCCACGAACATTTCTGCACCCGCATCTATATAACTTTCATAAAGTCCTGCGGTAAATTGAGCAATAGTAGAATGTACCTCTTTAATAAATCTTGGATCTTTTCTTACCATCCTTGCATAAAAAGGCCAACCAAGTCCTTGGCTTGCTGCTTCAAATGTACCCAAATAATCGTTAGTTACTGCGACAAAAATCTTGTCTTTATGCTTCTTATTTATCCTTCTAAAAAATTTTTTCACAATTTTTTTATATTTGACAAGAGCAGGCCCCTCTAAGTTTTCCTTTACCTCTTTCCATTTCTCCTTTGAAGTTGTTGTGCCATATATATAATAGGGATTAAAATTGCCAGCATTGTTTAATACAGTCCACACTCTACCATAAATATCTCCCAAAAGGAGATTTTCATCTTTTTGGTTCTCCAATGCATAAAATGGTATTACTCCAACTTGCATAACGTCCAAACCAATAGCAGCAGCAGCTTCAACGCATCGTGAAAAAACTGTTGTTTCAATACCCTCAATAAGTCCGCTTATTTCTTCAACCCATCCTTCCGGGTTATTTTTCTTCACTCGTTCGAGAGTATCGAAATCGTCAATTTCTGGTTTTCCCAGGATTTCATCACTATTATTCGCATCGATCAAAATAGTGTGACAGGGAACCCGATCTGGTACTTCAAGGTTAATTGCTGCAAGAACTCTTTCTCTACATTCCATTCTAACTCACTTTCAGTATTTATCTGCTTTATTCTATTAGAATCTTCAAGACTGTAATAATTAATTGGGGATTTCTTAATATTAATTTTAATAAAAAAGGGAAGAACTTTGGATTTTTTAGGATTTTAAAAATGAATGTCTTTGGGAAATCCATATCACCGTATATGTTAATTAAACGCTCTACTTTGCTCGATTTCAAAATTTTAAACAATTTCACAAAATCTTTGTTGGTAAAACGGGTCAAAACTGCTCGAATTAAGAAATGAATTTTCAGTTCTCTCCCTATTGACAGAAGACAAGGGTCTTGATAATATTTTTTTATGAATCTGCGTGAATAATCATCATTTTGGAAACACATTTGAATGCACCTATAAGCAAACTTCGCAGCAGTTAAGAGCATAACTATTCCCCCTCCCGTTGTAGCTTTAACGTGACATGCAGAGTCTCCTAAAAGCAATATATTGTTAAATGCTTGTTTTGTATTAATATCAAAAGGTATTAATCCCCCTTGCTGATTAATTTTTTCATCAGAATCAACTTTAAGTTGCTTTAGAAAAAGACGAAAGTTCTGTGTCAAATTTTTAGAACAAGCTAATCCAATCCGAAAGATTTTTTGCCCCTCTGGTACAATCCACCCAAATAATTCTTTCCATTTTGGATTAAAATACATAGCTGCTTCATTTTCTTTAAAGTCACCGAGGATTCGTATTTGTGTTGCGGTGATGGTTTTATTTTTCCTTTTACAGGCTGAAGCCACTGCAGAAAGAGGACCATCGCACCCTACTAATATTTTTGTTTTAATCTCTCTTCTTGAAGTTTTAACTAACAATAATTTCTGTTTTCCTTCCTTCATATAATTAAAAGTTCTAAACCGTTCTCCCAAGTAATACTGAATATGCTCTGTATCTTTTACTTTGTCATAAAAAAACTGATCCAAAGCTATTCTATCAATAATATAAGGCCTTTCGTTTCCAGATATTGTAATAAACTGATTGTTCGGGGCTACAATTTTCGCATGGTGGGCGCGGTTCAAAATAATTTCTGGAGGAAAGTCAATAACATCAGTAATTTTTTGAGATACAATACCCGCACATTGAAGAGGGAGTCCAATCTCATTATGATCTTCGATAACGGCTATTTTTCGATTTGTATGGGATAACAAATAGCATAAATAATTTCCTGCGATGCTTGCTCCTACAATCGTTATATCGAAATTTTCAATATTGCTTTCCATTATAGCTTTTTATGATTGTAAGATTTTAGAAGTTTTGGAAAATGGCTATATCTTGCTTAAAGTGAATAGAACTTATTGTAATAAGCCAACTCATCTTCCGGAATTTTACGATACCCTAACGAGGTCAACATCCCATAAACGATACCTAATGCAATCCCCATCAGAACTGGACTCTTTTCCATGGATAAATCTGTTCGAGGAAGTAATATTGGTAAGATCTTATTTAAAACATATTTTGTCTCAGGTTTTTCATTATAATATTGAATTATTTTATCGTGAAACTCATTCATAAATTCTTTATGCTCTTTGAGTAGAAGTTTAATATTTTCTTTTCCGTGAACGAGTCCAAAGTGTGGAAAACCCGCTTTTAGTGGATTTAGCGTTACAAGTTTATCGAGAGTCTGCATGTATTTTTCATGATTATAATAAATTGGCATAGATGTTGGCATAGATACTAGTTTAGTTTCATGATAAATAGTTCCAGCAGCTTCACCATATTGAATAAAATCTATCTCACCCTCCTTTATCAAAACAGGGCATTGATGATCAGGAGTATGTCCTGGAGATTTTAATATAGCTAATCCAATTTTTGAATCATTAACGTGAAATTCATCAATAATATTCATATTCTCAATATCATCACCATAGTTATTATCTGGAATTATGATTTTGAATGCGTCATCATCAATCACTTTCATAGATCCTACTAAATTACCATAGGTCCTCATTCCTCTTTTTAAATGGAGATCGAAGTCATTTAATAACTCTTGTGTAATTTTGTTTGTAAGAATTTGAACCCCTGGATTGTTTTTCTTTAATTCTTCATGTAATTTCCAGAAACCTCCCGCGTGATCGAAGTGGTGTTGTGACGGTATCAAATATTTAAATGAAGATAATTCAATCCCGTTTTTCTTAATATATTTTAGCACATTTTTTATGTTTAAAGAAGATCCGCAATCTATTAAGATTGAACCATCATCAAATTCGCCAATAAAACTAGAAAGCATACGGGTTGTTCCGTACGCCTTTACATCTAAATGATGGAGATATTCGTTTACCTTACCTGATGTGAGCGTAATGAATTCATTTCCCATAAAAAAAGTAATTAAAAACTCAATAATAAGTATTTTGTTCTCTTAGTTACGTACTTATAGCATAATAAAAAAAAGGAAAATTTTAGAGATCAAGTTGTTGACGCCACAACTTCATACTAATTTTTAACTTTTCTTTCTCGGGTTGACTTAAAAGCTCAGTTTTAACTCTTAAATCATTACAGGCAGTATGAATATTTTTCAGAACGCTATTGTAACCCTTTTTCTTTACATATTCGCTTTGAAAACCTTCTAATAAGGCGGAAAGCTCTATCCCTGTTTTTGTATCTATACTCTTCAGTACATTATCATATTGGGATGATAAAAAAGAAGGGGCCTTCAGTTCAACGGCTTGTTCTTCAGGTTTAGGTGGTACAACAACAGGTTCTATTTTAAGTGGTTCTTCTTGTTTGCGTGGAGGTGGGGAAATCTTTTCCTGATCTTTTGAGATTGTTGTTTTAATATCTCGCATGATTTCCTTTCGGGCACCAACCCATGCGTCCTCGAGTATTGGAACGAATATTTTTATATGCTCTTCAATAATACTCCCAATACCAGCAATTTCAGTTATGGTTTCACCTCTAAATTCAGTTTGCGAAAGAACACAGAGAATAACTTCTTCGTAATCCCGATTGATTCCCCAAAGATTCTGAAGGGTTCTATTTCTATAATCAACGTTATCCATAGTATCCAATTCCTGCAACACAACTTCATGAGCATGAATACTTGGATCGATATGAGTAGAAATTCTAAAATTAATTCTTGAAGGTCGTGATTTGATGGCATCGAGCTCTATGTCTAATAAATCTGGGGCAACGATTAACACTCTCATCTTCGCTTTCGAGATTTCATCATTTATATGGGCTTTGGCAGCTTCAGGGGAGCGAATAAACCAGATATCCTTCATGGTTATAGCTCCTTTTGCCTTCTTGGATTGTTCCCAGAATTCTTGAGTCGTTTTTTCACTAATTTCTAATCTCTTAAGAATGTCTTCTAATGTATGGTCGAGGGTATCAACAATTCCTTTAGAAAAGATCTCTCTTATGTTTCCAAATGATTGAAAGATGTTCCCTGACAATCCATCGATTTTCTCTTCAGAAAGCTTTACAGCTTGATTGAAGTTATCAATTATATCGGAAAAAGCTTTATCCTTATCATCACCGGACTTTATACTAATTCCTTCGATATTCTTAACAGCATCCTCAATAGAGCTTCTCAATTTATCAACAAACTCGGAATCTACCCCTGTGGTGAGTTTTTTCAACTCATCTGCAAACACAGTTTGGCTGACACTTAATTGCACATTAAGATTATCAGTAATATCCTTTAATCTGGAACTAATCACCTTCTCAATAATATCTCCCACTGCTTGTTGAATTACGCCTAATCGTAATTTCTGTAAGTTTTCCGATACTATACTTTTCACGTCAGTAAACTGAGTTTTTAATTCGTCAACTTGATTTTTAATAATTTGAGATGTTTTTCTGTTGAGATTGTCAAATTGGGAGGTTAAACTGCCGATTTGATCTTCTGAGATGTTCCTTGTAACATCCCCTAAGCCAGAGATGTCTTTGGTTATATTTCTAATTTGATCAATCGCAGAGATTGTATTATCAAATTCTTCCTTCTGGGCATGAATTTGAGTGAGCATTTTTTCTTTCAACTCATTCATTGCTTCGCTAGAATCTTTAAGAGCTTCCATCCCTTTTGCTTGAGATTCAAGTTGAGCGAACGAACTTTCTAATTGAGCGGGTATTTTTGATTTTATATCTGAGATGTAAGTTGAAAAATTCCGTAATTGAGAAACCAAAGCCGCATAAGGTGGTAGAGCAGCATAATGAGGTGTAGCGCCAACGATTTCTTTAAACAATCCCTTTTCAATAAATTTGTCGACAATTACTTTTGATTCCTCCTTTGTCTTCCCCGTTAAAATAGAAATCTCGCCAAGAGATACGGTCTCACGGCCGGTAGAACGAAAATATAACTCTATTTCCTCATCTGATAAATCTATATCGCTTAATACTTGTTTGATGAGATCTTCAGAATATTTTACTTCCTCTTCTTCTTCTGCTAATTCTTGTATTTCAAAATTCTCTATTTCTAAGCCCATATTTATAAATACAGTGAGTTTATGCTCAGGATCTCCATGAGTACTCTCTTTAACAATTGGAAACTTCACAACATCTCTATATTCTCCTGAAGATATGGGAATTTTAATTTCCTTTAAGCAATATTTGCATGTAATTGGTACTTCCACTATATCTTTATCCTTAAATAGGTACATTATTTATTATCATCTCACATGTTTTAATTAACTAAAATTTCACTTTCTCAGGAAAGGTTATTTCTAATAAATTAAGTGCTTTTTCAGCAATTTCGTAAGTTATCCCTTCCTCAAAATTTTCATTTTTGTAAGCTGCCCTAATCTTAGGGAGTAAGTATTCCGGAAATATTATTAAGGGTCTGATTTCCGTAAGCAAGCAAATCCATTTACGATCATTGTCATCAGTTATTTCTGTAATGAGATTTAATGACGCTAAATCGTCTAATAAGATTTCGGTCACCGCGAATTCAGAAAAGATCTTTGGGATTTTATCTAAAGGATAATGATTATGTCGCATTAACACAAAAAAATCATATGCGTCCGGGCTTAGAAGGATAGAGGCCAGCGCCTTAATTTCTTCGATCGGTTGCAAATACGGATCATAAGTTGAAAAATAATCGATAACTCGTTGTCTGTAAAGTGGTAATAACTCATTCTTTGTTTCCTTGAAGTGATTGAGCAATGTCTCATTTGGGACTCGTGTTAAAAGAACGTCCTTCACTAGGAATAAATATTCTCCTTGATGAACGATTTCCCCCGTTTTCTTGTCTTTTTCCCCTTTTATCCAATCACGTCGAATAATATTCAATTCTAAGAAGGGTTGAAGTAGGATATCTACGTTAACATTTGGCGACATCTTCTCCAATGTCTTCTTTATTTCTCTTTTCGCTGTTGGGCGTTCTCGCAGAAGTTCTAAGATCTTTAATCTTTCATCACTATTATAGATTAACGCAATTTTCTGGAGCTTATCAAGATTAGATAATCTATCTACTTGGAAAATCGTGAATTTTATCTCATTTTTTAACCGTATATTGATGTTTTCAATTAATGAAATCTGCTTTGAACTTACAGCTCTGGTTAACTTGTCAAAAATTGTTTCGAGACGATTACCCATATCATGAATAAGGTCTTCAAAGATTTCTAATTCATCATCAAGTTCAAAAATTGAGATTGTTAAATATTGAGTGCCATCTGAAACTTGCTTAAAGTACGAAATTACTTGATAAGGGGTGTCTTTTAATCTTCCAGTAAAAAAATTACTATAGCTATACTTTACTCTGAATAAACCTGTGGTGTGCTGGTAGAAAATAGCGAATATGTCATTTTCAACTAATAAATCGGAAAAATCCTCCTCATCATAAGAATCATCTCTAAAAACCAACTGGATCGGTTCAAATTCTGGCTCAATTTCGCCTGTTTCTTTCAGATTAATTTTGAACTGAAAAGTCAATATTCCTTGTATCAAATTTCAATACCTCGATTTTAAATTAATAAGATTTTTTAGATAAAATAAATATAATTATTTCTTAAGTATTATTTATTATTATTATTTAATTAAAGTTTATTTAAATTATTGTAAAATAGATATTCTATAAAAATAGTGATATGAATTATATGAAATCTAAAAATATTCTCAAACTGGTTTTTCTTGTCTTATTTGTTTTTGCGTTAATATCTTCCGTTAATCTTATTATTGGTACAAATACCTTAAATAAAACTTCTGTTGACACCAGAATTTATAGAGAACTCCATACATCAGGAGTAACTTCTAATATCAGTGAGCCTTGGATTATCAACTCCAATTTTGGAGAACCAATCGATCCTTGGTACTCAACCATTGATGGAGACAGTTCTGATGCGATTACGAGTTCTGGCTCAAATCAGGCAAATGTAAAAGTCATTGGGGAGACATATACCGAAGAAGTTCTACTGAATAATGCTACAAAAACTAATTGGGAAGCATTCAACAAATCTGAGCTTGTCGTGGAGCCTCAGCGTGCATCTGTTCCATATTATGGTGTTGATGATGAAGGTGCTTGGTGTAGTCATTATTGGTGGGAAGGAGAGACAGGGGGTCAACCTAAAAATACTCCTCGTATGCATTGGAGGACCAATATAAGCCTCCCGGTTGACATGACGGATTATATTATAACCTCTGCTGATTTTAACGCGGTTATCAATGCCAGTGTTGATAGGAATGTTGATACACCGGGTGATAGTACTGCCAGGTGGGTTCCCGGGACAGCTTCCATAAACCAATTCGAGAAATACGACTTTATTCAATTTTATGTCGAAATTACAACTTTGGATATTGATGAACTAAATACATACAGAATTGCTTTTAATCAAACACTCTTATTAGGTAATGAAGCTCTTACGTTTTATGACATAGAAGGATTCATTGGAGTTTTCGGAGAACAAGCCATAATAGATGCATTAACTAATGTTTTAGCTAGTGCTCCTGGTCATAATAATTTCGCAATTGTGTTAGGAATATATATGTATTGCGAGGATAACAATAGTGGGACAGATCGAGATCATTTTGAGGATTTGCGTTTTAAAACTTTGAATTTAACCTTTACATATGTAAAAAAAATTAATCAATTTACAACGGTGTCTTGGAATCAGGATTTAAATGCAGTTAACCGTACAGTAGAAAATTCTACTATTCAAATTACTGATGCTAACCTAAGCTATAAATTCAAAATTGATCAAAACTGGACTCAATCCTCCCAAAATTCCCAAATTAGAATCTATATTAATGATAGAAAATATGAACAAACTATAAGTTTGATAGATTATATTTTCTCGCCTGGATTCCAAGATGCTCAGGTTGGTGGATTTGATATTGTTTCAAAAGTTTTACCGTATGAAGAATTTACTTTATCAATTCAAGTGTATTTAGCTGAAGATTTCGGATTAGATCACAATATTACAGTTTCAATAACGGATGTGTATTTAAGCCTTTCTTGGACAGAATCATGGATTGATCCTCCACTGCAACCAGATGCTGAACCTTGGATATTCGCCACGTTATTAATTTTTGTAAGTGTAGCTGCCGCCTGTATAGGGGGGTACTTTATTGCATACTATACATATTTAAAATATCCAGTACCAATTAGAAAAGTGAGAAAATACAGGAAAACTCTTGAAAAAAGTACTCCACCCGCCGTAGCAATAATACCTGCCAAAACCGCGTTTACTAAAACATACCAGAAACAATTAGGAGAATCTGGCAAATCAATAAAAGCGAAGCCTATCGAGCCGAAAGGACCTCCTCCTAAAGAACCAGAACCAAAACAATCAACTACTTCTTCAGAGACGAAGCCGAAATGAAAATATCTAAATAAATGATCTCTATGGGAAAGTAACAAACCTCCTCATTTTTCCTTTTTAAAAATAAAAAAGTTTTTTGAGATACCCTTTAACAGTTTAGTCCCTAACCTCCATAATATTGGTCTTGATTAAAGTAATCTCTTTCAATAACGCTATTTAATTGAACCTTGATTAAAAAGTTTAAATAATGCAGATACCAATATATCTTATTTAGTTGAGTTTAACCAACAAGATTAGTTTAGGATAATATTTATAAGAATTATATTTGGAAGAGAAGTAGTTAAATTTATAATGCAATATATTGGTATTAAGTCTAAGAATATATCTTTTTAATTACACACCTAAGAATACTTAATTATGACCCGATCCACCTTTAAAAGAAAGAATTTTTCGCTCTATTTGGCAATTACTTTTATCTTGTTGTCTATTTTCATCGGAAATTTCATATTATATAATCAAAATTCAAATTTTATTCCGTACAAAGAAGGAGAAGATGTTAAGGAGGTTAATATGCCTCATTTAGCAGCTCAGGAAACATTTACAGCGGTATGGGTTGAAAATCCCACATTGAATACTCCGATAGAACCAACTTGGTATTCGAAAATAGAGGGTGAAACATCAGATATTAAGACAACAACAAGTTTAGGTCAGGCAAATTATATTGTAATCGGTGATTCAGGAACAGTCAATATTGATGAATCCTTAAGTAATACTGATTGGGCCGTTTATTCTAATCCAGATTTACCAATTTTGCCAGATACTTATGAAATTAATAGTTCCGGTTGCTACGTCTCTCATTTATGGGATGAAAATCTAAATCAGACTCGAAATAGACCTAGCATACATTGGAAAAGAGATATAACAACTCCAGTGGATTTTTCTGATTACATTATAACTTCTGCTTCATTAGACGTAGTTTTTAACGCGTCAGTTACTGTTTCTCCTCATAATGGGGGTGGTATTGACAGAGAAGGTGATAGTGGTCTTGATGCTTATTCAACTGGTGATTACACTGAATTTTACGTTTTATTATCCGATGTAGAAGAAAATTTCGCCCCAGTTCAAGTAGCTTTTAATAACACAGGCGATCTTGGACGTGATAGTCCCTCATTAAGTAATTATCCAGATTCTTTTATGAATGTGGTTCCTGAAGATGTTTTAATAAGCGTATTGACTTCAATATTGGAAAATGATGGCCATAATTTTACAATTACTCTTGGTTTAGATATATACTGTGAAGATAATGAAATAAGTGTAGATAGGGATAATTGGAATTCTTTAATAATACGATCTTTCAATTTAACATTTACATATGAAAAAAAAATTGAACTATTTACGGCAGCATCATGGAATCAAGACGGAGACAAGATATCTGATATTAGTAATGACACTATTATCATTGATGAAGCTAAATTAAATTTTAAATATATGATTGACGAAAACTGGACTGATTCATCCCCGAACTCCGAGATTCAAGCTTATATAAATAACAATAAACTTTCAGAAACTGTAAAACTTAGTAATGCGGATTCTAATTTTCAAATAGCAAAACCAGGTGGTTTTGATGTTACGTCATTAATCCCTTATGATATCGGGATTAATTTATCAATTCAAGTGTATCTTGCTGATGAGTTTGGTTTAGGTAATAACATTACAATTTCTATTGATGATATATATCTCAATATAACTTATACTGTATTATTTCCCGATACTCAGACAAATTTAGACATATTTTTTAATGGGAATAATAAAACGTCAAATCCGGTTTATGAACATCCAGTTAATCAAGATATAAATATAACTGTCAAGTATCCAGATAATTTTGGATTGCATATTCCTGGGGCATTAGTGCAACTTTCGGGAAATCTAACAGGAACACTCTACGAGGATAGTCTTCATGAGCAATATACAATTATCATTGGTGTAAGTGAATTAGAAATAGGAGATTTCTACTTTGATGTAGTTGCTCATAGAATTAATTATGAAGCGAGAAAAATTAGTCCTATTTTGATCGTGAGCAAAGTTACTACTGATAATTTACAGTTATTATTGAATGGACAAAATAAAACGTCTGATCCGTTTATGGATATCGCACTCAACAAACTACTCAATGTTACGATTGAATATAAAGATCCATTCGGAACGCACGTTCCTGGAGCTCTTGTAGAACTGACCGGATATGGTATTTTTGAGACTTTGGTTGAGAACCCCAGCTTAGAACACTATTCATTGGTTTTAAATACAACAATAAAATTCAGCTTGGGAATTAATGAGTTAACAATAACTGCTCAAGAATCAGAATATCAAGAGAAAAGTATAAATCCCCACATTACGGTAAGAAAAATCAATGCTGAGATAATAGCTATTCAGAATACAATTCAGACATATCCGGGAGGTGATGCCTTGATCAGAATTTATATCAATAATACAGATTTCAATATAAACGTAACAGGGGCGACTGTTACTTATACTCGTCCATGGGACAATGTAACCCAGCTTCTACTCGATTTGGATGAGGATGGTATTTATGAAGCTACGATTCCCAATATCCCTAATGGTATACATTCAATAGTTATTAATGCATTCGGAAGTGATATTTATCATTTTGAAAGTCAAGAAATCGTTATCACATCAGCAAGAAACGCACCAAATACGTTACTATTTCAAATATTAACTGCGATTGGAATTACTGCTGCTATAGTGATAGGGGCATATTTGTATGCATATCAGAGAGTATTAAAATATCCAAAAACAGTCAGAAAGGTTCGGAAATATCGAAAAAAGCTTAAAAGTAAAAGCCCACCGACTATTGCAATAACAGAGCGCAAAAAAGCAATTAACTCAGCATACAATAAAGAGCTAGCTGCCAGTTCAAGTTTTCTAAAAGGTAAACCATCAGTTGAACCTGCAAAACCAAAAAAACTAAGTAAAGGTGAGGAAATTTAAGAAAGCATTAAAAAAGTTCTGGGGATTTCCTGCTAAACCAGGAAAGAAAAGAATAGGTTATTACAAAATTACTATTTTGCTGATAGCAATTTTATGTATACCAATAATAACTCAATTATCTGGTAGAATCTCACAAGTTGTTTCAGGGAATCCAAATTCTCTTATAAACAACAATTTAGGATTATCTGGACAAGAATCATACACTACACAATGGCTTGATAATCCTACGTTAGATGCCCCAATCGAACCTACTTGGTATTCAACCATAGAAGGAGATTTATCAGATACTGAAGCTTTATCAGGATTAGGGCATGCGAATCTAAGTGTTATTGGTGATTATGGCTTAATGAGTATTGACGATTCTCTCAATAATATAGACTGGACTCCATTTAATAATCCTGAGTTTCCAATATCCCCTGACAGTAATGGTAGTAACTCAGCTGGTTTATTTATCTCTCATGAATGGGATGAAGGTGTAGATCAATCTAGGAATTCTCCTAGTATACATTGGAAAAATAATATCACAATGCCAGTGAATTTTTCTGACTACATTATTACATCTGCCTCTCTCGAGGTGATTTTTAATGCTAGCGTGACGGCTGTGGGATCAAATCCATCACAACCTCATATAGGTGGCATAGAACGACCCGGGGATTATACAGAAGGGTATCAACCATGGAATGGTGATACCCAATTTGGAATAGGTGATTTTGCTACATTTTATGTATTAATATCAGACATAGGAAATGAAAATTCTTTTCAAATCGCATTAAACAGAACAACTGATCTAGGGCAAGACACCCCCGAAATTAATAATTATGCCGATACGCTTATGAATACAATCCCAGAAGAAATTTTAATTTCCTATTTAACGTCTGTTTTGGAAGATGATAACTTTAACTTCACAATTACTTTAGGAATAGATGTATATTGCGAAGATAATGAATGGAATGTAGATATTGATACTTGGGATTTACTAACTATGCGGTCCTTTAATCTAACATTTACTTACGAGAAGAAAATTAACCAATTTAGCTCAATTTCTTGGAATCAAAACGCAGATAAAATATCTGACCTTAGCAATGACACGGTAATAGTAAATGAAGCTAAATTAAACTTTAAGTATAAAATCGATCAAAACTGGCCAGCAGCCTCATCCCCTAATTCAGAAATCAGAATCTTAATCAATAACAATCCGCATCCAGAAACAATAAAATTAAGTACAGCTACCTCTGTATACCAACTAGCAAAACCAGGAGGATTTGATGTAACGTCTCTAATAACCGATGATGTTAATCTGTCAATTCAGTTATTTTTAGCAGATAGTTTTGGGTTGAATCGGACTATTTCTACTTCTATAGATGATGTTACGTTAAACATAACATATACAATCATATTTCCAGATAAAGAAACAGATCTTTATTTATTTCTGAATAGTGTAAATAGAACTATAGATCCTAATTTTGAACTTACTGTGGGTCAACAGCTCAATTTAACAATAAAATATCTGAATCAAACTGGCGATCACATAACAAATGCGACTGTATTATTATCAGGGAACTTTACAGGAACTTTAACTGAGTTTCCAAGTTTGGAACAGTATTCTATTATATTAGATACAGACATCTCAAATGTAGGAATAAATTTCTTAACAATTACCGCACAAGCACAGAATTATCAGCTACAGAAAATAACTCCAACGATTACGATCAATAAAATTACTGCCAATGATCTCGATGTATTCTTAAATGGTGCAAATATGACCTATGATCCGAATATTGCACTCATAATTGGTGAGGAATTGAATATAACTATAAAATATCAAGACGAAGTCGGGGCACATATCCCGAATGCAACTGTGAAATTAATATCTGAAGGTTATACTACAAACCTAAATGAAAGCTTAGCACAAGAGCAGTACTCGGTAATCATTAATTCATCTGATAGATTTAATATTGGAGGTAATCAATTAACAATCGAGGCTTTAACATCAACCTTCCAAACAAAATATGCTTTAATAAATTTGTATGTTCGGAAAATTAATGTTGAGATCGATACCGTGTCTGGATCAAATACAATAATCAGAAATAAAGGACAAGATGTTATACTTCAAATAAGGTTGAATAATACTGATTTTGGGGGATTCATGAGGAATGCACTCGTAACCTTTGTATCCGATAGTGGGGCGAATGGGATTATTGAAGACAGCAATAATGATGGGATATATGAAGTAACTCTTTCAGATTTACCTAAAGGTGCTTTTACTTTTACAGTTCGTGCAATCATTAATGATAATTATTTCATTCAAGACTTCGATTTGTCCATAGTTATAATTGAAGAAACAGAAGACTCAACCCTATTTCAGGTTTTATTCGCTCTTTCAATTATCGCGGTAGGAGCGTTAGGAAGCTACCTTATTGCATACTATACTTTTCTAAAATATCCTAGACCAGTAAGAAAAGTAAGAAAATATAGAAGAACTCTAAACAAGAAAAATGATCCTAATGTTATCATTGTTGATCGGGAAAAAGCATTTAGTTTGGCATTTAAACATGAAACCACGGGTAATGTCGAAACTCCAAAACCAAGATCTATTGACCAATCTCCGCAACCTGAAAAACAAGTCAAATCCCCCACTCCAAAAATGGAATCTGAGGAATTAATAGAGAAATCCTTAGAAAAGAAGAAAGAGTTAGATAATATAATACGAGATCCTACTAAGTAGCACTTATAAGTTCAATCTATTAATTTATTTCCACTTTTTATTTTCTCTTAAGCAAGCTAGAATGAGAGCATCATGAAATGTTTCATCTAATTTCAGGTACTGTTTTAACATACCTTCTTCTTTAAAATCACATTTTTTGAATAACTGAATGGAATTCTTGTTTTCTATAGCGATATGAGCTTCAAGTCGATTTAATTTCAAATGATTAAACGCTACGATCTTGATCAGAGTTAAAGCCTTTTCACCAAGTTTTCTATTCCAAAGGGAAGGAAGAATCCAAATCCCAACTTCTGCTCTGTTATGCCTCCAGTTGACATTCCAAAGACTTATTGATCCAATTTTATCTACTGTAGAGTCCCTAATTTCAATAACATAATTATACTGAGCATATCTCTCCCAATATTTTAGATAATTTCGAATTAATCTCTTAGAGTTTTCCAGTGTTTTGAGAGAACCTAAAGACAAAAAAGAGGTTAATTTATCTTCATCTAAACTGGATAAGAAGAACTCCGCGTCGCTTTTTCCAACTTTTCTAAGAAAAAGATTTCCCTCATTGATTTCCTCGATAATCTCAACTTTGGGGATCATAATCTTAAAACTAAATGCCTTTATCTCTAATATTAAAAGACATTTTTAAAAATTATTTAAAAAAAAAAAAAAATCAATGAAGGGATAAATTACATCCCTCCTGTGAATTTAGGATCTCGTTTCTGTAAGAATGCCATAATACCTTCATTAACATCTTTTGAACCGGAATTAACACCGAAACCTAGCATTTCGAAAATATTTCCAATCTGTAAGGGTACCTGGGATCCAAATTTTACTGCCTTCTTAATACAGAATAAGGCTGTAGTAGCTGAATTTCCTAGCATTGAAGCTCTTTCATGAATAAGGTTTTCAAAATCATCTCCATCATCACAGAGAAATGATACATATCCCCAATTAAACATTGTTTCAGCTGATTCACGCTCGCCATAATAGCACATTTTCAGAGCTCTTGCTAATCCAATGTGTCTCACCATTCTTTGAGTTCCGCCATTTCCGGGAAATATCCCCCGAGCAATTTCAGGGAATCCAAAGAATGACCGTTTGGTGGCGATTATGATATCACAAACAAGGGATAATTCACATCCACCCCCGAATGCATAGCCATCTACAGCTGCGATGACAGGCTTTGGAAATTGCTCAATTAAATCATAATATTTATGTTTTTGTTGCATCGCTAAAGCCATGTGTGATGGAATATTCGGTTTTAAGCCTTTTCCCATACCTGCTGCTAAATCTGCTCCTGCAGAAAATGCAGCCTTTTTGGTAATATTCTTAGTACCCCGAAGAACTACACACCTTATACTACTATCAATTTCAAATTGTTCCATAGCTTCATAGATTTCTCTCAACGTATCAGTTGTAAGTGCATTTAATTTATCAGGTCTATTAATTGAAATAACCGCATAATTCCCATCTTCTACTTTTTCAACTAACACATCTTTAAATTCTTTTTCTGACATTTTTTTATCACCAAATTATTGGTTAATTTCATTTCTAATAATTTTATTTCTTTAACCATGTTGCTTAAAGATAACTAGTTATATTTTTTGTAGAATTAAAAATTTTCAAATAGATCAATCTTCAGCAGTAGGATTTGGATTACAAAAAACTAAAATAAAAAGAAAAAAAAGAAGAAATTAGAAAAAAGGGTTACTTACATTCAACCCATTTACCGGATCTTAATAATTCGCAAGGTTTAAAGTATTCTTTACCTGTTAATTCCACAAGTTCCTCTAAAACGGCTACCTGTCTTTCCCAAGTCGTTTGGTTTGCCGCCATAGGACCGGGCATATTCATACCTGCCATTAGGGTATCATCAATAACTTTCCAACTAGGTGTAATTCCCTCTTCTAATACACGACAAGCTTCATTCAACATAATAGCAAGTGGATATTTGAGGTTATATAACTTAGCTTTTCCAGCCGATTTATCTGGTTGTGGTCGTCCTTTCGTCCAATCACGAAATCCCTGACCGGTTTTAGCTCCTAAGTTTCCCTCATTAAACAATTTTGTTATTACTTTTCCGGGAGCAAAATCAGGGGAAAGTGTCTCAGAGTAATACATTTGCCCATGATATAGCACATCAATACCTACGTAATCAGCTAAAACTGTTACTGACATAGGACCACCCCGACTATCATTATCCAATTGATCCCAAGAAAAACCTTCTTCTGCAGCTTTATCAAACACATAATTTTGATAAATCTGAGCTGGAGCTGTTACACGATTACAGATAAAACCGGGTCTGTCTTTTAAAACTTTTGGCACGTATCGTTTTCCTCGAAGACAGGGGACGCTTTCAGCAAATTCTATCCCTTTATCTACACTTTCATCAGATGAATTATCGCTATAGATAACCTCTATTAGGCGCATTAGTGGAACGGGATTGAAAAAATGCATACCGATGCACTTATCTGGTCTCCCAGAGTCTTTTCCGATCTCAGTAATACTCATCGTTGATGTATTTGACGCAAGAATACAATGACCAGGAGCATTATCTCCGCAAGTTTTGAAAACTTGTTTCTTAATATCCATTCTTTCTACCACAGCTTCGATCATCAAGTCAGCATCTTTTACGGCAGAAGCTAAGTCGGTGGATTTTTTACAATTAGCCATTAGACTACCTGCAGTTGCACCCTCAGGTAAGCTTCCCTTAGTTTCGAGCTTTTTCATGCCCGCGTCAATTTTACCCCAGCCTTTATTAACTAAATCGTCATTGATATCTACTAAAGTAACATTGTATCCCGCAAGCAAAGACATCTGAGCGATCCCATGACCCATTTGACCGGCACCAACTACTACAACATTTTTAATGTCAACCATTTTTGTTTTTCAACTTTTTCAGTATAAAATTAGATTTTATTTTGTTAAATGTAATCTAAATAATGATACATTTTTTTTTATATTTTTGACATTTTATATTTTAAAAGCAATATTTGGGTGATGCAAATGAGTATCTTAGCATGTCATTTTCAGGATTACTCTCAACATAGCTTAACAAAATAGGAAATAGAAACTAAATAATACCTTTTTAAATATAAAGAGTTCTTCAGATCTTCTTTTTTTTATAATCCTAAGTATCAATTCCCATTCCATAATTAACCAATAGGATTTAATTACCCAATTTTTGTAGTATAATTAGAAATCGATGTTATAGAGCGTATAGTATTGTTCTCTATGATACCAATGATTTCTATATGAGGTTAAAAAGTGAAAATTGCGAAAATTAAAGGAATCGAAATAAAACTCCATTTATCAACATTGTTTATTATAGCCTTAGTAGGTTTTTATGCAACAAGCTTTTATGCTGCGGTGATACCTGGGGCTTCTTTATATGAGTTCATAATAGTGGGTGTATTAAATGGATTAATAATACTATTTTCGATTCTATTCCATGAACTTAGTCACTCAATAGTGGCACAGAGATTTGGACTCAATGTATCAGAGATTGAACTTTATCTATTTGGCGGCGTCTCAAAGATTGAAGAAGAACCAAGAACTCCCAAATCAGAAGTATTGATTGCAATCGTTGGACCTTTATCAAGTCTAATATTTGGGGGATTTATGATGTTAATGTTTATTTTACCATTATCTATCCCTACTTTTCTCTTGGTTACATTGTTCTATTCCGGAATTTCAAATATAGGCCTTGGAATCTTTAATCTACTTCCTGCGTTCCCAATCGATGGAGGAAGGATATTAAGAGCATTTATTTGGTGGCGTAGAAAGAACGTGATTTCAGCTACAAAAACTGCTTCTAAAATAGGAGTTGGTTTTGGGTATGGTTTAATGATTTTTGGTGTTTTCCAAATTTTTACGTCCGGATTAATAAATGGAATTTGGTTAATTATAATGGGATCTTTTTTGAGATCCGCGGCAAAGCAATCATATATACAGACGTTGAATGAACTTACTCTTTCAAACATTAGTGTTAATGAAATTCTCTATATTCCTCAACGTAATCTCGAAATTCCTTTTGAGATGCTAATAAGTGATGCGGTGAGAGAATATTTTATTCCCTATAGAAAATCGTACTTTCCTGTTTTTAAAGGAGTTGGGATTGTAGGTATTGTACATATTGAAGATATAAAACCAATTCCTATGGAGCAAAGGTCACAATTTATTGTTGGTTATGTTATGAGAAAACTATCAGAATTTCCTAAAATCAGTGATGATAAAACAGGTAAAGATGCTATGAAAAAACTAAATCAATCAACTAAGCCTCCTCACATTATTGTTGTACAAGGAAGGGATAATGAAGAGCTTATCGGATTCATAGGAAAAGAGGAATTAATCTCTGCGCTAAGGTATTGGGGTTTAAGTGCTCAGCACTCTTAATTAAAGAAGATTTTTTTTAAATTTTTTTCATTTTATTTTGTATAAAAATTAATTTCTTCAACGCATACATCGTTAACTTCATCATTATGGAGGAAATTAATTTCAATTTTTTTGATTTTATCCCCGAGTAAATTCTGGAATGCTATTTCAAAATAGGCTTTATTAATACGGCAGAGAGCTTTACCAAATTTGAGTTTTTCTCTATGCTTAATTGGTTCCCGTAAAAAACAACTGTTTTCTATGATAACTCTGTATTGATCCTCAAATTGATGAATTTCCCTTATCTGTACTGAATAATAATCTTTCAATTCATCCATTAATATAATTATAGCTTCTATTATCTCAAATTCTTCCTTACCATATTCTCGTTTAATTCTTTCCGCAATAACTTCTCCTGGGAAAGATCCGGTCTGATATAGTATGGAAAGTAAGACATTTCTCCCGAAAATATCATATACTTTGTATACAAGGCTTTCTGTGAGAACTTCAAATCCCTTTTCAGAATTAATATTCTCAATTGGATTTTTGATTCGGTCATTTATTTCTTTTATTTGATCGTCCATTCTAAAATACCCCAGCCATGAAAAAATAGTTAAAAAACTCAATTAATACTAATTAATAATATCATATGTAGATCTATATAAAACTTAATTCTCAATTTAATATGTTGTTGATATGAGAACAGAATATCAAAATTATATCTAAAAAGATTCATTAATTTGAATAATTTTCTGAACAGCTTCTTTTATATTTCTATCAATAAGCTTCATAACGTGATTATAAGTTTCATTGGAAGTATAGTAAGGATCAATTATATCGAGATCCTTACTTTCCCCATTAAATTCCCTTAGGGTATAAACCTTTTTCTCCAATTCTTCGATATTCGTATAATTGGATAGGATCTCATCCTTATGTGACTCTTCCATTGTGAGAATTAAATCTTGTTTTTCCAGTAATCTATGATTGATTAATTGGGGTCGAAAGCTTGAGTGATCAATCCCTTTAGAATCCAAATATTTTCTCGATTCAGGTTGCATGTATGAAAAAGCGTTTATAAACCCAGCACTCTGAATTTGTAATTCCACATTCATTTTCTCACAATAATCTTTCGCGAGATATTCAGCTGCAGGCGATCTGGCAGTATTGCCTAAACATATGAATAGAATATGTTTTATACGATTCACTATTATCAGTCTTCTTCAGTTCTATTAATATTGATAATCTTTAAAATTACAGTAAGAATTCCATCTTCGATTCTTTTCAAAATTTTATTGTAATCTTCTTGATCTAACCTATAGGGATCGGGAATCTCCAAATTCTTCGTTTCTCCCGCATACTCTAAAAGTAAGAAATTTTTTGACTCCAAGTTCTTAAGTTCTTTAAATTTTCTGTTGACTTTGTTAATATGGTGCTTTATTTCAAATCCTAACAACAGATCTTGTTTTTCTAACAGTTCAGCAGTAATTAATTTTGTCTTGAAATCATTAATGCTAATTCCCATCGATTTTAAATAGTTTATTGTTCCTGGTTGAGCAGTTTTATAATAATGATAAATTCCCGCGGAATCAAATACAACCTCTTTTAATTCATTTTTAAACCTTGTTTCTTTAAGCCATTTTGCGTAAGCTTCAGCAAAAGGACTCCGGCATGTATTTCCCGCACAATAAAAAAGAATATATTTAATCTTAGCCATAATTATAAAAATTCAATAAGAACTTTAAGCATTAAAGGAAATTAGTTTTAATTAAATTAACTGTCTTAAAAAAATCTATTTCTTAAATTATTAAAGGAACAAAATTTTAATGTTATAATCGGTAATTTATAATAATTTTTTATTTAAAAGAAATAGAAACACTGAAAACACTTGAAACTTACAACCGATTTTTTAGTCATCGGAAGTGGGATATCTGGATTATCCATAATCTATTATTTATCTAAGATCCTCCCAAAAACAAATATTTTATTATTAACTAAAGAAGCGTTGCAAGAAAGCAGTACATACCATGCACAAGGAGGAATTGCGTGTGTATGGAACAACAATGATGATTTTGAGAAGCATATTCAAGATACTGTTATTGCTGGAGATGGTCTTTGTGAAGAAAAAGTCGTGAGAAAAATAATTACTCAAGCTCCCGAGAGAATTCAAGATTTAATTGATCTTGGTGTAGAATTTACGCAAAATGAAAGTGGTGAATACGACCTTGGGAAAGAAGGAGGACATTCTGTAAGACGTGTCCTTCATGTCAATGATCAAACAGGTCAATCAATCGAATTAGCTTTAATTAATGCTGTAAAAAAATTAGATAATGTTGAAATTAAGGAGAAATGGTGTGCAGTAGATTTATTCGAGGGAAATCTTCGATGCGATGGTGTATATGCATTAGATCAAGAGAGTCAAGAGATCCATAATATAGCAGCTAGAGCAACTATATTAGCTACGGGTGGTGCTGGAAAAATATATCTTTACACGACTAATCCTGATATTGCCTCAGGAGATGGAATTGCTATGGCATATCGTGCAGGAGCTACAATTGCAAATATGGAATTCTATCAATTTCATCCGACTTGCCTTTACCATCCATATGCAAAGTCATTTTTGATCACCGAAGCTATGAGAGGAGAAGGGGCTAAATTGAAAGATATCAGGGGAAATGAGTTTATGGATGAATACCACACCGATAGAGAATTGGCTCCTCGTGATATCGTCTCTAGAGCAATTGATGCAGAACTAAAACGATCTGGAGATGATTATGTCTTATTGGATATTGCGTCATATAAAGATTCTGATTTTATTAAAAGTCATTTTCCTGGAATCTATAGTACTTGCTTGGATTTTAATATAGATATAACTAAACAACCAATCCCAGTTGTTCCTGCAGCACATTATTGTTGTGGTGGTGTAAAAACAGATATCAATGGATCAACAGAAGTTAAAAAGCTTTATGTAATTGGGGAATCTGCTTGCACCGGATTGCATGGAGCAAATCGGTTAGCCAGTAATTCACTTTTGGAAGGTTTAGTCACAGCTTATGAATGTGCCAATCATTTAGCTAAGAATATCCAAACTTTGAAGCTCAATGAATTTCCAGAATGGGAACCAGGGAATGCTGTGCCTTCTACAGAAGCAGTCGTATTGAGTCAAAATTGGGATGAAATTAGAAGATTTATGTGGAATTATGTTGGTATCGTTCGAACAGATAAGCGGTTACAAAGAGCTAAAAATCGAATTAATCTTCTTTTAGATGAGATCGATCAATACTATTGGGATTTCAAGATTGAAAAAAATCTGGTAGAATTAAGAAATCTAGCAACAGTCGCTAAAATCATAATTGTAAGTGCTATTTCAAGGAAAGAAAGCAGAGGAATACATTATAATCTAGATTTCCCAGATAAATCAGAAATGAGTAGATCTACAACTATTCGAAGACCTTGGTAATCAAACAACTCCTTAATTTTTGAGTAACCTTTTCAGTTCAGAGTTCCAAAATCATTTAATTTTCCAAGCAGTAATCTAAAATAGAATAAATTTTTATTTAATAATGAACAGTCTAAACTTAATTTAAATGCTGGATTGAAATTTACGTTGAATATTGGAAAAAGTATAAGAAGCGAGAGATTTATTGACCGGAAAACTAAAAGAACGATAATCATCCCAATGGACCACGGATTAACACTTGGTACTATTAAGGGATTGGAAAATGTTGCTGAAATGGTCGATAAAGTCGCTTTAGGAGGAGCAAATGCAGTGCTAATGCATTCTGGAATGGTAGGTGCAGGACACAGGCAATATGGAAAAGATATTGGGTTAATAATCCATTTATCTGCCGCTACGGATTTAGCGCCAGATCCCGACAGAAAAGTTCTAGTTTGTTCCGTTGAAAGAGCATTAAAATTGGGAGCCGATGCTGTTTCAATTCATATTAACATAGGAGCAGAAGAAGAACCGAAGATGCTCCAAGATGCTAGCTTTGCTATAGAAGCTGCTAGAGAATGGGGTGTACCGATAATTGCTATGATGTATCCTAGAGGGAAAAAAATCAAGGATGAAAATGCTCCCGAAGTTGTAAACACTGCGGTTAGAGTAGGTGTAGAATTAGGTGCTGATATGGTGAAAACAAATTACACAGGTGACATTGAATCTTTCGAATACATTGTAAAGGGTGTAAAACATATTCCTGTCATCATTGCGGGTGGTCCAAAGCATGATGGAACTCCTGAATTATTACAAATGGTTTATGATTCAATACAAGCTGGAGGTGCAGGAGTAGCGTTTGGGAGAAATGTATTTCAATCTAGAGATCCTACAAAGATGGTCGAAGCTCTTTCAAAAATAGTACATAAAAATTATACCGTCGAAGAAGTGTTAAAAGAATATAAATTTGAATAATTCAGTGCTTGATAACGGTAAAATAATGTCAGACAAAATCTACCATCTCTTAGAAACAATACTCAATAAAAAAACGAAAGAAGTGTCATCAAAAGGTAAAAATTATAGCGTAATTCTTTCCTTTGAAAAAATCTCAGAGCGAGAGGAGTTTATTTCAAACAATAAAGATCTGGAAATAGTAAAGAAATTCAACGTTATTCCTTCAATAAGCGTAAAGTTAAATGAAAGTCAGATTTTGAAATTTAGTAAAGATGAATTAGTACGACAAATTGAAGAAGATCAGCAAGTTTTCCTCTCTCTTTTGGAAATAAACGATATATTTGAATTAAGTAGAGTAAAACATTCCCAAATCTCTTATACGGGTAAAAATATAACAGTTGGAATTATTGATGACGGAGTAAATAATAATTTTTCCTCTGTATCTAATGTTTCGCGATATAGTGTCCAGGGAAGCACCACATCATTCAAAATGAATGAGCATACAATTTCACACGGTACGGTTATGGCCAGCATTATAGGGAATCAAATCAGAGATAAAGAGGATATGGTTATTGGTATCGCCCCTGATGTAAATTTACTAGACTTTGAGATTTCGGGTTCAACCGAGGAATATTACTTCTCAAATATTCTCGAAATCTTTGATATGATTATTCAAAATAAT
>JAEOTL010000028.1 GCA_016839845.1 Promethearchaeota archaeon | reverse complement strand
GAAGGATTAGAATCAACCCATAAAGCAGGGTTGAGATATCCAATACCAAAATATATGAATTATACTCCAGGATTCCAAACTTCATTTGAGCAAAAGGCGATAAAAAAAGCGGGAGGAACAATTGTTAAAAATTAATGAAGTGAGATGAATTAAGAGGTGGGAGAACATTTTTATAATAAACTTGAATGGCCGTATCCTATGAAATGGCATTTAGAGGATGAAATAAGTACTGATGTTTTAGTATTAGGGGGAGGAATTGCAGGTTGTTGGGCTGCTATAGCAGTAGCCAAAAAAGGAGTAAAAGTAGTATTAGTCGAAAAGGGAGCAACAATCAGAAGTGGAGCTGGCGGATCAGGTTGTGATCATTGGGAATCAGCGGCTACTAATCCTTGTTCACGTGTTTCCCCTGAAGAACTCACATTAGCTATGATAAAAGATCATGATGGATATAATAATGGAATTTCGCATTACATCGAGTGTAGAGAGGGATATGATAGACTTTTAGACCTCGAGAAGATGGGAGGAAAAATCAGAGACACAGAAGATGAGTTCAAAGGGGCAGAATTTAGAGATGAAAACACTAAATTCTTATTTGCTTATGATTATGAAAATAAATTCACTTTGAGAGTATGGGGTACTACTTTTAAACCTGCTCTTTATAAAGAATGCAAACGCTTAGGTGTTGAAATTTATGATCGGACAATGGCAACAAGTTTGTTAACAGAGGAAGGTAAGCAAGGAACTAGAGTAATTGGAGCAACAGGAGTAAATGGACGTACTGGTGAATTCATTACTTTTAAAGCTAAAGCTACTATACTTTGTATAGCTCGTCCAACTCGAATTTGGCTTTTCTCTCCAGGTTTACCTGGAATATCTGAATTCCGACCACCTCAATGTATGGGTGATGGTCATGCAATGGGTTGGAAAGCGGGAGTTGAATTTACTATGATGGAAAGATCTATAAGAGGACAATGGTCGGGTGAGCGTAGCTATCCTCCCTATGGGACCGGTAATACTCATAATACATGGTATGCATGTTCTATGGTTGATGCAAATGGTAAAGAAATTCCGTGGATTGATAGAGATGGGAATATTCTCAAGAATATTTCTCAACGTTATCGACCAGCATCAGGGCAAAAACTCTTCCTAAAAGGAGGAGGAGAATCTGATTTTCATTTGTATGAATATCAAGGACCAGATACTCTCCCTGTCGAAGATCTTTTGAAAAAAGGATTTAAACTACCTTTTTATGCTGATTTACCGAGTATGTCTGAATATGAACGAAAAGCCATATGGGGTTTGATGGTAGGTCAAGAGGGAAAGTCAAAAATTCCTATATTACAAACTTATACTAAAGCGGGATTTGATCCTGAAAAGCACTTAATCCAAAGTTATGGAGAAGGATGGACTTCAGCCTCTTTCCTCCCAAGAGAGCGACAACTCTTTGGCCTCCCAGGAGGAATACTAAATGGTTGGGACCTGAAAACAAATCTTGAAGGTCTTTACGCTGCGGGTGATCAATTATTTGCCTCTGATTGTGTTGGCCATGCTGCTGCAACAGGATATTATGCTGGAAGACATGCTGCTGATTATGCCATGAGAAGTTCTGAACTAATTGTAGATTATCAACAAGTTAATTCTGAAAAAATTCGCATCAATTCTATTATAAATCAGAATGATAACGGAATAGGATGGAAGGAATTTAACATGCACATTGCAAGAATCATGCAAAATTATTGTGGAGCTATAAAAAGTGATGAACTTTTGAATATTGGATTGAGTTTGTTAGATGATATGGAGCATAATGAAGCTTTAAAATTATATGCTCGAAATCCCCATGAACTGATTCGTTCCTTAGAGGTATTCAATATCCTTACCAATGCAAAACTAATCATACATTCTTGTTTAGCAAGAAAAGCAAGCTCAAAGCATTTGCATTTTACTAGATCAGATTACCCCGAAATAGATCAACCTGAATGGCACAAATTCATTACTCTAAAACTTGAGAATAATAAAATAAAGATCGGAGAATTACCCATTGATTATTATGGTTCTCTTACAGAAAATTATGCAACTCATAATGAAGATTACATAAAAGGGAGGATTAACTGATGAATGAAAAAGTTTTCGTAATTCCAGAACAAGGGATCTCAAATCCAATAAAATTTGATCCTGAGTTATGTTCAGGTTGTAATAAATGTGTAGAAATATGTCAAGTAGATATATTCATCCCGAATCCAGTAAAACATAAACCTCCAATCGTAGCTTACCCTGGAGAATGTTGGTATTGTGGATGTTGTGTTATGGAATGCCCATTTCCAGGTGCTATAATATTAAACCCTCTATCAATGAATAAAGTAAATTGGAAACAGAAGAATAATACTGAAAGATAAAAGAAAATATTTTATTTCTTTAAAAAGAATTAAGTGTAATAACTAATTTTTTCCAACAATGATAATAAATCAATTATAATACCGTACAAAATTGAGGGAATACCAATATGAATGAAGTCCAAAAGATGAAAACTTCAGCTAAAAATTACATGATTCATGTAATGAATTTGAAAAAGGAAGATGCTATCTTAGTTATAACTGACGAGTACACTAAAAATATAGGGAATATTTTTCATGACGCAGCTATTGAGTATGGTTGTACATCACAAACATTTTTATTACCTGAAAAGATGCGACCTTTGTCGGAAGTACCTGCAGAAATGAGTATGTTGGTTGAGGGAAAAACAATTATAATCAATGCATTTAAAGGATTCGGTGAAGAAACTCCATTTCGAGCTAAATGGATAAAAGAAATAGTTGCTACTAAATCTATTCGAATAGGACATGGTCCAAGTATCACCAAATCGATGATGATTGAAGGTCCTATGAATATTGATTATGAAAGAATGGTAGAGACAGCAGACAAAATGATTAAGGGATTTGATAATGCTAAGATGGTACATGTCACAGCTCCCGGAGGAACTGATATCTTTTTAGATATAGAAGATCGCGCCTTTTCTACAGATACCAAAATTACCAAGGAGCCATATTTTGCAAATCTACCGTGTGGTGAAATATGGTGCGGTCCAATTGAATCCAGTGCCAATGGCATTATTGTATGTGATGGTTCTATTGGTGATATTGGTAAAGTAAAAAAGCCCTTAAAAATTTATGTAACAAATGGGAAAATTGCTAAATTGGAAAGTGGAGACCAAAAATTAGTTGAGGAAGTTGAAAGATTAACTAGTCTGGATGAAGAAGCTAAAATTATTGGGGAGTTAGGAATTGGTCTTAACCCTGGTGCTAAATTAAGTGGGATTTTACTTGAGGATGAAAAAGCAATAAATACAGCTCATATAGCATTTGGAAATAATGAAGAAATGAACGGTGGACAGAATAAATCTAAAACTCATAGAGATTTCTTATTCTATAAACCCACGATAAAAGTCAACTATAAAGATGGCTCAACTAAGACTGTAATTAAAAATGGTGAATTTTGCTTTTGAGCTTTAAATAAATAGAAAAAGTGCCGGTGGAGGGATTTGAGCCCTCGAACCTCCAGAATACATCCAGTCTGACCCATTTTTTCAGAAGGATTATGAGTCTGGCGCTATAACCAGCTAAGCCACACCGGCCACGTTATTTTTAAATTCCAATGAAGCCTCAAGGGGGTTTATCATTTACGAGCTAAATGCTCGTACATTATGATCCCCCGACCTTTGCCTTTTTGTAGCGAAAATTTTTTATTATACCAAGGCAACGCTCTACCGACTGAGCTATTGAGGCACCTTTTTTTAAAACCTATGCTACTAACATTAAATTATTGTTAAATTAAAAATTTTTTTACACGATAATTACATTCAAAAAAAATAGTATAACTATTTTATAAGTGGAAAAAAAGACCAACTTTAATCAAAATACGATTAAAAAAAAAGAAATGAGATTTTGGTATTACAATAAAGCAGTAAATAGCGCCCCTAAAGTGATGTAAAACTGAGCCATAATGTAAGTAGTCATAATGATAAGTCTTGCGTTGGTAAATTCACCCGCCCACAGAATATTTCATTCAAATCCTTTCTCTTGTTATCTTCCTTATTATAGTAATTATAGGTACAATTGTAGATTACACTTATAGAAAATAAATAATTATTTTTCTTTTAATTTTTTATAAGAAGCTTTGGATAATATCTTTAGTTAGATTATACTAAAAGTGCTCCAGAAATCTTTATAAAGATTTCAAATTTTAAAAGCCCATTCTCCATTTCGCATTATTGGTTCGACTTTACTTTCTCCTGTAATTCCATCAACGTTCATCTTGTCTGAACCAATCATCATATCAAGATGAATCGAACTGTGATTTCCTCCTGCTGACATGAATTCTTCCTCCGTCATTTTATTACCATCTTTTAAGCAAGGTCGGTATGCACTACCAAGAGCAATATGGTTTGAAGCATTTTCATCAATTAATAAATTAT
>JAEOTL010000216.1 GCA_016839845.1 Promethearchaeota archaeon | reverse complement strand
GTATTAGAGGAAATGGGGATGCCTTGCTTCTCTAAGAAGTTATATAATGAGGTTAGTCTGATTTCTGAATATGATTTCTTTGAAAATAGCGTATTCCAGAGGTCAAACGTAACTACACTGATCATAACAAATTTAGTGATTCAAAAAATTAATCTCTTCTCATTTTAAATTGAAGGTATATTTCCTTATCAGTAAAATTGCCCTACTTCAACAGTAGTTTATAGTTCACTCTAAGTTCATCAATTTCATCTATTTATGCAATGAATTATAGAATCAATATAAAGAATATAATTGTAAGTAATCAAGTTAAAGTGGAATCAAAATGGATCAAACACCGACAAAAAGAAACTTTAGACACTACATGTATTTTTTATTTGGCCAACAGTTTTCCATGCTGGGATCATTAATAGTTGGTTTTGTAATTACTTGGTGGATTACAGTTGAGACTGGGAATCCAATTTACCTTTCTCTGTCAGTTTTTCTAATGTTTATTCCACAAATTGTGTTAACACCTCTATCAGGAGTACTTGCAGATAGATGGAACCGTAAAACGATTATTGCAATTTCTGATTCTCTTCAGGCATTTGTTACATTCTTGCTTTTTCTATTTTTTCTCATGGATATTCATAATATATGGCTAATATTAGCAGTAAATACATTCCGAGCGGGTTTATTTGCATTCCAGCTTCCCGCAGTCCAATCCCTTATTCCTGTTATGGTACCAAGGGATAATCTAAGCAGAATTAACGGTCTGAATTTCTTATTTTCAGGTTTAATATTTAGTATTGGCCCAGTAATCGCAGCAACTCTTCTCGAGTTTTTTCCGGTGACTCAAATTTTCTTTATTGATATAGTAACCTTTTTGATTGCTCTCATTCCTTTACTGCTCATCAAGATTCCTCTAATATCCCGAACTCCCGAGGAAAAAGAACATCAATCTTTTGTTCGGGAATTTAAGACGGGGTTATCAACAATCAAGATGATCCCGGGGCTTTTAGCGATGATTGCGTTTGCAATGGTCTGGAATTTTATACATAGACCATGGGCAGTTCTGACACCATATTTTGTACGGTTCACCCATGATGGCTCTGCGTTCGATCTGGCTCTTTTAATGACTTCTTTTCAAGTGGCAAATATAATCGGGTCATTAATTATGTCAATTAAGAAAACATGGAAGCATAAAATAAAATTAAATATAATTGGGGCATCGCTATATTTTGTAGGGCAATTACCCGCAATTTTTGCTCCGAAGGGGAATTTTCTCCTTATGATGCTTTCATTATTTGGCGGAGCAATAATTTTTCCTTTAACAGTTTCGACTTACTTGGCCATTATTCAAAACGTAGTACCCAAGGACAAAATAGGCAGAGTAATGTCACTCGATCACATGATTTCAATGGCTATTGCTCCGATTGGAGCCCTTTTAGCTGGACCATTAGTAGAACTTATCGGGATTGTTAATTTGTTCTTTATCTGTGCTCTTATTGGAATAGTTTTCCCCTATTTCATCTGGTTTTTCACAAAGATTCGTCAGCTTGAGATCATTGATCAAGAAAAAATGATGGAGAGTGAAAAAGCTGTAGAAGATTCAGAGGTGCCAAAACTAATTGAAGTTGCCCAAATTTCAGAACCTATAGAATAAAACTCAAATTAATTTATTTTGAGATGTGCTCATAACTGATAAGAGAAAAACTATAAGGAAAAAAAATTTTGATAATTAAAATTATAACTTCGCGTTTTCATCTTCTTGCATTACACCAAGCTTATTTCCTTCAGTGTCCTTAAACATATAAAAATAGCCTACCCCAGGTACAGTTATTTTTGGAGACACAATCGTTCCCCCGTGTGCTTCAATTTCCTCCTTTGTTTTATCGACAGAGGAAACGCTAATATAATTGAAAATCTGGTCAGTAGGTTCTTCTCTTTGTTGCATCCCACCATTAATACCCTCTTCATCTTCATCCCCTGCGTTTATCACCCAGTATTCCCCTCCTTCCCATTTTTCGATCTTCCAATCAAATACTTTTTCATAGAAACTTTTAGCTCTCGAAAGATTATCTGCATTGATTTCGAAATGAACTATTTTAGGCATAAAATCATCTAATTGAATTCTTTTTTAATACAATTAATGAACATTTAAAATAAAATCTAGCGTAATAATTTATCAATTTTCATGCAGAAAACTTAGTTATTAGGACTTTTTTAGATTGAAAATGAAATTAGGGGGAATATTATCACGATATTATCAAGATGACATCTTCAGATATACATTAGAACGTAAAAGTACACTTTCACGAAGATCCAAAACCTCAAAAAAGAATTGTATTTATTAGACGAGTACTTATTTTCAAAATATGATTAATCCAATGTATGAAAAATATGCCCAACTAGTGGTAAATTACTCATTAAATATTAAAAAGGGAGAAAGAGTTATTATTGATAGTCCTGCGATGGCTGAGGAACTTATACGTGCAATATATGTTGAAGTTTTAAAAGCTGGAGCTCATCCGTATTTGGATATAGGAATTGAAGGAATAGATGAATTATTATATAAATATGGTTCTGAAGAGCAGCTATCATATTTTGATGATGTCGAGACATATATTTATAAAGAATTTGATTGTTTTATTTTGATCAGAGCAGAATATAACACAAAACGTTTGAGTTTAATAGATCCTAAGAAACTTACGAAACGTAGAGGCTCAGAAAAACGAAAAGAGGGGATGAAAATAGTTTGGGAATAAGAAACAAAGGGTGAATTTAGGGTTTGTGGCTTCATCCCATTTCCTTGCAACTCGTTAGCGCAGGATGCAAATATGGATTTGTCTTCTTATATTGATTTTGTAAGTAAAGCTATATTTCTTGATAAAGAAGATCCTATTCAAGAATGGAAAAATATGGAAAAAAGACTGCAAAAATATGTTGATTACATAAATAGATTCGAGAAATTTCAAGTATTGGGAGAAGATACAGATTTGGAGTTTTCCATGAAGGGAAGAAAGTGGCTTGGTAGTTACGGACATTATAATTTACCAGATGGAGAAATTTATACAAGTCCAGTAGAGGATTCTGTTAATGGAAGGATTAGGTTTACTTATCCGGGGATTTATTTGGGGAATGAAATTGAAGATATCTATTTAGAGTTTAAAGATGGAATTGTTACAGGAGTATCAGCGCAAAAAGGTGAAGAGCTTCTTAACGAGATACTTAAATTTGAAAATGCTAATATAATGGGAGAATTTGCCATTGGTACTAATTATGGGATAACTCAATTCACAAAAAATATGATGTTTGATGAGAAAATAGGAGGTACTATACATTGTGGTCTGGGCAGAGGGTTTAAAAAAACCGGCTCAAAAAATGAAAGTGCTATACACTGGGATCTCTTAAAAGATATGAGAGTACCAGGTTCAAAAATCCTAGCTGATGATGAAGTTGTTTATAAAGAAGGTAACTGGGTAATTCCCTCCCCGAAAAAAGATAATTAAATCAGACCTAATATTAAAACAGGAATGTGTAACTATTTTATCTTTCTCATCCTTATCAAAGAGTATGAATTATTTCACAAAGGAAATGCTAATTAGTCAACTTGAAGAAAATTCGTCATTTACAGAATTAACCTCGAATGGTAGTACTGCTGTTATATCTGAATATGGAGGACGAGTTTTAGGATTGTTTCCTAAAGATAACTCTTATAACTTACTATGGGTTAACTCTAACATCCAAGAGATAATAAAATCAAGGACTCATGAAATCGGCGGGGAAAGATATTGGATAAGCCCTGAACGAGATTTCTTCTATAAGAAACCAGAATCATTTGAAGACTGGGAGTGTCAATCATCTTTAGATCCTGCAAATTATGAGACTTTATGGTCCTCAGAAACAAGTTGCACTGTTTCAAGTAATATCTTTGTATTGAATCAAAGGACTAAACAAGGTACGCGAGGAGAAATTACACGTCAAATTAAGCTAATAGCGGAGCCCTATACTACAGGGATTAGTTATTGTGGGGTTGAAATTCTCGATGATTGTATTCTTTATAGACCCGGTTTGGAAGTTAATGGATGGAGCTTAACTCAGGTTATTTCAGGCGGATTAAATGCTCCCGGGACGGTTCTAATTCCTACCAAAAGTAACCCTACTCCACTCTCATATTTTAGTCTCATACCAGATGATCGATTAAAAGTTTCTGATACTCATATAACCTTCAAAATTGATGTGAATGAAATTTACAAACTTGCGATTAGACCTGAAGATATTAATTTTGAAAGGCATGCCAAGATTGGATATGTAGTGAAAATTCCGCAATCCGAAGAGTACTTCTTCATAGTAAAAATATCAGAGGATATACCAGAAAAGCAATCTGAATGTTTTGATGTTGCTCGGGATCATCCTAATTCGGAAATAGGAGTTATTCAATCTTACAATTCGGACTCACCGAACAAACCAATACTTGGCTTTGGGGAGATAGAACTTCAACTAAAACCCTTCACAACAACAGACAATACTTCCCATGGTAAAGCTACGCACCAACTCTTCGGATACAGTGGTACAAAGGAAGAAATCTTGATGGTGGTTGAAAAATATCTGGGGATTGTCGATCCTTATCTTTTCAACCTGTAAAAAAATGAATTAAATTCTTAATTTCGATCTCCAGAACTTAATCTTATTCATCAATCCTTGTAATTCAGTAGGATTTAATAAATTTGGATTAGCTTTAAGTTCAGTTATGCTTAATCTCATTTGACGAAGCACAACACTAAAACCTTTTCTCTCTAGAATGTCATCTTGTAGACTTTGCAGACTAGATGCAATTGCATACCCCGTCATGCTAGATAAATCATTTATAATCTTATCAAATTGAGTAGTAAGAAAATCATCAGTGGTTCCCGCAAAACCTGTAGAATAATCAGTTTGGGGTTTGGGCTCCGGAGGTCTTGAAATTTGCTCTGGTTGTGTAGCTGGTTTTGGTTGAATTGATGGGGTCAGTATACTGGAGGGTGATTCCGTAGTCGTGGATGCTACTTTTTCTGGTGTCTTAGGTAATGAAGGTCTAGGTATGGGTGTACTTCTTTCTCCTAAAGATTGCGGTTGGATTGTTGTTTTTAAAGACTGTAACACTTCAACTTGATCCAGTTTTTTGGATTGAATCCATACATCTTCTAAAACTCCAGCAAACAATTTTACATGTTCCTCGAGAACAGAACCCATCCCCGCAACTTGATGTTCACCCTCTTCAGTTTTCGACAAGACGCAAACAATTACCTCCTCGAAATCTTTGTTTATTGACCATAGATTTTCTCGACCGTAATGTCGTATCGCAAAATTTGGGAGATCTATAAATTGGTTAAACCTCGCCTTATCCGCAGGGTCATCGAGATCAAAATTAGTTGATATTCTAATATTAACATGACTTTTTAATTGTGAAAGTGCTACTATGTCAATATCTTCCAATTTTGGTGCAATAATATGGACACGCATCTTCACACGAGTAAGAGATTCATTAATTTGTGCTTTAATACCTTCGACACTTCTAACAAACCACACATCTTTAAAACTCAAGAGTGAAGCTTCTTTTGAGCGCTTCCAGAATTCATTCATTGTCAATTCAGAACTTTCTAACTCTCTGATGATGTTGCTGATGATGTCATTCTGAATTGTCTCGAAAATTTCCTTCTTAAATAAGTCTTTTAAATCCTGAATCCCGTTTATGATATCATCATAAACTCCAGAAACTCTTCGATCTAGATCTTCCAAAGTAGTTTTTAACCCGACTTCGATATCAGAAAATACAGTGCCTAAATCGGTACTGATTTCACCAGCAGTGTCAGAAATGCTTCCCAATTGTCCTATTACTTGATCGAGCATATTCTGTGTCGTCTGAACAAATTTATTTTTAAAAATCTTTGTAATTTCCATGAATTGTTCAGATATTACCCTGGAAACGATTTTTTCGGCCATACTCTTTAGAGCCCCGATTCTAAACTGCTTTTCAAAACGGCTTGATATTTCAGTCTTCATAGATTCAAGACTTTCTTCTAGTAAGCCAAAATCTTTTGTAATTTCAGCTGGAACTATTTCTTTTAAATTAAGAATAAAACCTCTTACATCTTGAAATCGTTTAACTTGCTCAAGCTCATTCTCAAACTTTTCAAATTGAGTTTTAATTTGCTGAGGTAATTTGGTCTTCATTACTTGAATGTATGTTCGATAATCATCCAATTTTTTAAGCTTATCTGAATGTGACTCCAAGGAATCAAATCTTTCTTGTATATTTATGGGAGTTACTTGTTGAAAAGTCTTAATAGTTTCTTTAAACTGATGGATTTGACCCAAAAGTGCAGCATATGGTGGTAGCGCCTCATAAATAGGGGTTTTACCTGGAATTTGTTTGAGTAGTCCCTTATGATATAATGTGGAAGCGATTTCTCCCGCCCTTTCTTCAGAAACATCTGCTATGAGAGAAATCTCACCGACCATTACAGGGCCTCGCCCAGTAATTTTGAAATATGTATTTACTTCATCATGGGCTAATCCTATAAGTTCTAATACTTGTTTTGTTGCTGAATCCTTTTCTTCAGCCATACTGAAATATCACCTTACTTTTTTTTATAGTTTTCTTCGAGCAATTCCAAATGCTTTATAGCTACATTCTTATTTAATTTTCCTTCCATTCTATAACTACGAATTTTTTCAATTAAGTATTCAGGATAAAAAGTATCCGTAACCACATCCGTGAGTAAAAACACCCATTCAACATTGCTTTCATCTCTAAGTATCGTGATGATTCTATCTTCCTCCATAGCTTTTAGAAAGTTTTCGATTTGCTCTACACTCTCTCCAGGACCTCTAGGGATCTTGTTCAAGGGATAGGCCCTATCCCGAAAAAGTGTAATATAATCATATTTATCTGGATTTATCATATTACTAGCAATCCTTAAACTATCTTCGAGTGTAGGTTTATAATTTATAAAAAAATTGGTTGCTTCCTGGTAATATTTTGTAGCTAAAGTTGGGGAAGGAAGATTCTTCCGGGAATCTTCAATAAATTTAGTAACGGGAGCTCTATATATAGCGAAATCTGAGAGGAGGAATAATGAAATGTCAGTATTACCCTCAACCCAATCCTGTTTTACTAAACCAGTTTTAATGAAGGGATCTAATGTGATTTCAATATTTGAGATAATTTTGTTTAACTTTTCTTCTAAAATTCCTAACAAATCTTTTCTGAAAAGGGCTCTATCTTGTAAAATCCCTAGGATAGTCCTACCTTTTTGACTAGTATAAATCTGCGCCAGACGCTGTTCTCTTGTCAAATTCTTCAAGCGATCTAACAGAAATAATGCATCTTTCAAGTATTTAATTAACTCCTGAGTTGTCTCATATTTTTGAGAAATATTTGCACCCATCTGGATTAAATAATTTAATATTGTAGCATTCATCTCTAAAATGACTGCCTCGCCAAACATTTCCGGATCTTCTCCTAATTCTAGCATTAAATTTATCATTAGTGGCCTGTCCGATTCCATCCCAGTAAAATAACTGGAAACATTAGAGCGAGCTTTTTCTAACCGTACAAGAACATTACCAGCTTCCCCTGCCCCTGTAATATGAGCATAAAATATTCTCATCATGTCATCTAAGTCTATATCTAATGATTCTGGATGACTATAAGTGACAGTTAATCCTTGGTCTTCAGTCCATTCAGTTATAACAAATCCTAACGGCATTTAATAACCCTCATTTAATTCTATCTATTTTTTTTTCTATTTGATAAACATTAGAATCTTGAATTGAGTCTGATACTCCCTCTAAAGATTCGATTTTTGCATTATATTCTTTCTTAATGAGTTCTTCACGTGTTTGAAGCGAAATTGGCTTTATTTTTTTATCTTTTCTAATTTTTTTCTTAATCTTCCTTATTTTCCTTACTAGTGGCGGATATTTAAAGTGTTTCTGATACAATCCGAAAATTGAAACCAACCCTACAATAGCCCCCATTAAAACATAAATTAACCAACTCAAATCAACTCCTGGTTCAGTTATAGGACGCGTTACCACCAGCGTAATCTCATATGTTTCAAAATGAAAATTATCTCCTGCAAAGGCGTTAATTGTTACAATATAAATCCCAACTTGGACATTTTGTAAAACAGCTTCATACAACCCGGTATTATTTATATCCAAGAGTTCTCCTGGTCCAAAAGCCCAAGTATAAGTTACCGTGGCGTTTTTAACGGTTCCCCCGAAGATCGTATTGTTTAAAACAATCTTGAATTCAACATCATCCCCAACTTCGACTTCAATTTGTGATTCTCCTGATTCCGTGATTATCAACGCATCGATTCTTTTAACCGTTATTCGCGGATCTATAGTTTTAACTTGATAATTATTTGCCTGAGCGACTACACTGAATAATTTAACTCCAATTCCTAGATATGAAGTATTAAAATTGAGGTAATGTTGTCCTAAAACATCGTTTCTTGTAAAATTGAGCAATAAGCCTTCCCCGATTAATTGGAGTAATGCAGTATCAATATGCACTCCAGTTTGGTTATCATAATACTTTACTGAAATGTTTAAATTTTGCCCAACTGTGACTTCATACGTAGGATCAACAGTCTTATTCTCACTATTTAAAAATAATTGTATTCCTGTTGATCTTTCTATTACTTCTATGTAGAATTGAATAGATTGGGGTTGATAATTAACCTT
>JAEOTL010000097.1 GCA_016839845.1 Promethearchaeota archaeon | reverse complement strand
TTGAGTTCTGAACTAGCAGCATCTAATTTTAAATTGATTATTCCAAGTTTAGCTTCTTTGGTAGTTATTATAGACAAAATATTTCCTTCGATTTCACTAAAAAGTATTTTCCCCTTTTCAGATTCAATGATGGCACTGAAGAATTGTCCTTGTTCTAATTCTTTTGTTGCTCGTTGACTTGCTTTTAATATTAAGGTAACCATCGCTGCTACAGCTTCCGGGTCTACCCATCCTGGTAAAGCACTTCCTTTAATTAGTCCAAATTTTTCGATGAGAGCTGCGCCATGCACTCCCTTGATTGCTTTTAAGGAATCTAGGACTTCCGTTATCCTTTCACTCATTTAACTCATTCCGATATTGTAATAGTGAATATATAATTATCATTAGGAAAGAACTAATTATATTTAAGTATACAAATCTTAATTAAAAAAACTATTTGTAGTTTTTTAACTTCGTCTTAAAGAATTTGAGAATATTAAGAGAAGAAACCAACTTTTAACTTCTTAAATCAGTTTAAATGAATCCAAGAGAAATAAAGTAAGGGATCCAGTATTCCCATATCCATGCTAATAAAAATATAAACATAATAGCGTAGCAGAGCACAGCTGAGAATTTCATTCCCTACCATCTTCCCCCATATTATTAATAATCGTATTAATACTTAATATTAATAAGTTGATACTATAATAGCAGTGCTTTATTTATCTAATCATACTCTATTTAATTTAAGTTTTATCTTATAGGATTATAGGGGGAATATAAGCCCATCTTTAATAAAGCACCTTATTTATAGCCCTCCAAGTTAATTATTTGGCAGAATTTTTTCTTTATCTTTCAATATAATCATTGATTTCCCAACTGTAACCTAATATTTATAGAATATTACATTTCAGCATGTAATGGATAATATTATCTTTAGAAGTTACAAAAAGGGAGACGAGAAAGATTTAGCGAATTTATTTAATATTGCATTTCAAACAGGTGGGGGTTTTGTTAGAACTCCGAAAAGTTGGTACTGGAGGTATGTTCAATCACCTGGATTTGAACCTAGGATGTGTCAGATCGCTGAAGATATTAAAAAACATAAGATTGTTGGGGCGGTCAATGCTAATTTAATAGAATTCACCCCGATTGATGGCAAAAAATATTTGGTTGGGGATATAAACGATGTATCCTGCCATCCTGACTATGTAAAACAAGGAATAGCAACAGCTTTAATGAGAAAGGCAATTGATTATATGGTTGAGAAAGGATGTGATTTCTCTCTTCTCTCAACTGGATTTAAAGGATTTGCAAGAAATAAGATATATAAAAAACTAGGTTATACAGATGTAGAAAAAGAAGTTCTTTTATTTCAATTTCCATTTCCCTTCCAATTGATAAAGAATGTCTATGCTTTAGGCATTTTCTTACCAGTTCTTCTCTTTATTTCCTATATCCCTCGTGTTTTAAACAGGATTAGAATTAAAATTAATCGTTTTTTTAATGATTTCTCTTATGAGATCAACTTCAATGAAAAGCATTCTAAATTTTTGAAATCAATCAATTGTATCATGCCTAAAAACTATGAAGGGTTTCCTAAATATAATATTCCAAAATTTAAATGGGCCCGGATAAATGTCCCAGGAAAACGTCATAAACCTACTTATGTAATCATTAAAAAAGGAGAGGTTGTCGTTGGGGGTGGGGTTTTTACTTACCAAAATATTTATATGTTTAAATATGGTTTAAAAATACGAATTAGTGTAATCCATGAAATGTTTCTTGATTATACACATTTTAAAAATGAAAGAGATTTACATTTAGGTTATATCTACCTTATTGATAAAATCGTCAGAGCTGCAAACAAAAGATTTCTGGGGGTTATAATCCATAATACCTCACAAAAAGCTTATCGCTTAATTAAGGGTTTTCAAGCTATGAATTTTTTTAAAGTTCAAAGTGATGTGGTTATGGTTAAAGAGTTAAAATCTAATATTAAATTGCCCCAAATTACCAAACCTCTTTTTGTTCCAACATATTTGTCTCTTGGGTTTCCTTAAAAAGGTAGTAGATTCACACTCATTAAAAGAGATACATATATGATCGAAAAGAGGTAATAATTTAAAATCAAAACCTTCTTAATTTACCGTAATTTCTTTTTTATATTAAGAACATATTTTAAATATAGAAAATGTCGTTCAAGATTTCATTTCTTAAAGATATTCAAGTTGGAGTTCTTTTTTCTATACTAATCACATTTTTCTTTTATATTACCTTTGTTCGTTTGTTTCCAGGATTCTTTGTTTTTGCAGATATTTACTTTGCTTTGGGATCAATTATTGGAGTGGTATATGTATCTAAAACTCTTAAAGGTGATAAACCTACATTAAAGTATGGGGTCTCTACAGGCTTGATAGGGGGTTTTTTATCTTCCTTCTTTATTTCTTTATACGAATGGGCTATCTATTCTGTAACTTGGGGATGGTTTATTTCTATTTTCTTTTCTGTATTACTCTATCTAGTAGTCTCTGGTTTAGTTATCGGATTGTTAGTTGGGGCGTTAACAAGTGCATATTTCATGTATAAAGAAGCAAAATTGGAAGGTAGAGGGGATGATTACACTGGTGATAGTCTTTTTAAAGATTTAACTGAAGAATGAAGATGTAGAAATTTTTCTAAAAGTATTAAGAATACTAACTAATAAAAAAAAAAAAGATTTTTATTTTTTACATTAATGAAGCAAGGGAGCTTGCTAATGTTTCCTTTTTAGGTTTACCCTTTAAAAGTTCTGCTTCAACTCGGTCAGCGAGTTTTTGAGGAGTGAAAACATCTCCGCTATTATCTATTTCTTTATAGGTTGTCCATCCAATTAAAGAAAAGACACGATCACCTACTACCCTAAAAACTTCACCTGTGATATTGCTTGCTTTATCTGAAGCTAAAAAGGTAACCATCGGGGCTACATTAACAGGATTGAATATATCAAACCCGCGCTTATCTTTCATACTCATCGTTGCTACCATTGTAGGTGTTGCATCTGTTGTAAGTCTTGTACGAGCTACTGGAACGATGCAATTGACTGTTGCGTACTTCTTTAATTCCATTGAAGCAATATTAGTAAAAGCTGCAATTCCTGCTTTTGCAGCTCCATAATTGGTTTGACCTACATTTCCCAATAACCCTGCATCAGACGCAGTATTTATAATTCGTCCAAAATTACCTACTTCAGGGTTAGTCTTCCCCTCTTGCCTAAAATAAGCAGCAGCATGACGAGTCATATTAAATGTTCCTTTAAGGTGAACAGCGATAACATCATCAAATTCCGCTTCGGTCATATTAAAAAGCATTCTATCACGTAAAATACCTGCATTGTTCACAATGATATCTACTTTTCCGAATTCGGAGACTGCTTGCTCAATCATAGCCTTTGTTTTATCAAAATCCGTAACAGAATCATAATTCCCAACTGCTTTGACACCTAGTTTTTTGCATTCTTCAGCAATCTGGTCGGCAACTTTTGTTTCAGCCCCACTTCCATCAAAACTGCCACCTAAATCGTTTAAAACTAAATTACATCCTTCTTTAGCAAATAAAAGTGCCTCTTCACGCCCCAATCCTCGACCAGCACCGGTTATAATGGCAACTTTTCCGTCCAACATTCCCATTTTTTTTCACAATTTATTTTTTTTAATTTTTGATAGATAAAATTCAATTGCAAGTTTAAAAAATTTTAAGGATTTTACTTCACGACATTTTATTATAAAGTATGGTTTAGGGATAAAATTGGAAACTATTACCCATAATTTAATAGCTGTTACCATCCAAATTTTATGTTTCCATTATTTTCAATATCCGTTAAATGTTATTCTTACTCTATTGTTCGCTTTTTCCTCCCATTTCCTTTCAGATGCATTATCAAAAATAACATACCACACTCCAGAGGTAATGAAACAAGATTATTTTTGGTGGGTGTGGCACATCTTTATTTATGGAGCTTCATTAATAACCATCGTAGCATTTTTCATTCCATTTGGAATAGCAATGTTCGCGGTCAATTTACCGGACATTGTAGATTGGTTTATTTTGAGACCAATCCAAAATAGGAAAAAAAGAAAAGATTTAGATAATAAAAATGAAACACGTTATTTCTTTCATCATTTAGCTGATTTTATACGAAATAAAATCTTTTTCTGGCTACCGGACTTAACTTATAAAAGATATGGGATTATAACAGAATTAGTATTGGTCTGTATTTTTTTCTCAATTATTTGCTTTTTAATATAAATCCTACTGTTTGATGCATCCTAAATTCTGAAAATAAAATAAATGACTTGGGCAGTAACAATCAGAAGAACCGAAGTTTAGAATAGAGTCATCACAGACTCGGGATAACTCACTAGCAATAAAACACTCCAAACGCTGTAAAGAGGGGACCAAAAATACTCGATTAATAGAAATTTGCGAATTATTTAATAAATAATCAATATGCCAAAAGATCTTCTTTTCACTTGACCAAGCAAGGTGTCTTTTTACCCGATTTATCAGAGTAGACGAGCCATAATCTCCCATTGCTGATCCTACATACAAGTATGCACCTTCAGGAAAATGCACTTTTCCTAATGATCCGATCGTAGCATCAATCTCTTCTCGTAAAAAAAGAACTAAAATATAAGTCCCTTTCATTTAGTACAGCTAATGTTGTGTTCTTGATAACAGCTATCACATAAATTATCTCCGCATTTCTGACAAATATTAACACAAACATCACAGAGATGGTTACTGCAATCTTCACATTCAAGAATCTCTGAACTGGTGTTTTCTCCACAATTTTCACATATTACACTTTCATCCTTCAATAAACATCAACTTGTTTTTAAAATGGAATTAAATCTAATTAGACGATTATTCATAAAAATCCCATTATTATCTCTTAAATAAGTGATTTTACAATATTTCTTACCAAATCTAGTATTGTTATCTAAAACTTTTTTTAGACTAAAAAATTCAATATTTATAATTAGCTTAGAGATGTCTTAGGATCCATGGCAAAATCACAAGAAAGAAAAGAAATAGATATAGATTTTTCCAGAGATCGAAAATTCTTTGAACAAGAAGGGAGTTCTAGAGTCATAACTTCTGGATCTCTTTATATGTTTTTTGCACTTTTTAATGCGGGATGTATTTGGATTTTCATTGTATTAGCTACAGGATGGGATGGATTAAAGTACTTTGGATTAACGACTGCTCTCAATGGTATCGTAGGATTAATTGGTATAGGAATATCACGATATTTTATTGCTGAAATAAAAACTGCATTTGTCATCAATGAGGAATTTGGACGCTTAAAAGCTACTACTTACTCAAAAATTTTGTTTCTAATAGGATTAGTTCTAGGTATAGGAATGATTTTGATGCCCTTTCTTTTTGGATTTTTCATTACAAATCAACTACTTAGAGAATGCATTTTCGCCTCAGGATTTGCAACAATTCTATTATATAGTAATTATGTTCTACAGATTGGTTTAGAGATTAAGAATAGGTATGATATTATCGCATTTCTATCGATATTTGGAGGTGTTTTTTTATTACTCGGGGGTTACCTCTTTATTTCATTTAACTTGAATCCTTTTTGGTTTGCATTCCATCCATTTTTGAATATTTCTACATTTTTCTTGTTTTTTTATTTCTTTAATAAACAAGCACCCTACTCAATAAAAGATATCTTTCACGCCAGGTTACGAACAGCAACAATGAGAGAAAGATCAGATCAAACTATTAGAGATTTAATTGAAGAACATCAAATATGGAGATATTTAAAAAACTCTCTATACTCAATGTTAACAAATATCCAAAATTCAAGATTCTTCGAGGATATTTTATTCTTCTTTGCCGCGATATATTTAGCCATTTTTGAAGGTGCTGCCTATCAAGGATTTGCATTAAGTTTATTAACAGTATTGATGACTTATGGTGCGGTAAAATCTGTAATTTTATATTATTCTGCCCCTTTGAATATTGAGATTGCTGAGGCAAGTGCAAAAAAGAGTCATATCACTATTGAAAATTCAATAAATGATTCCACAAGGATTACCAGTATTTTAGCGTTAGGATTTCTTACAGCTATGGTTGCTGTGTCAAGGGAAATATTGTTTTTTTTACATGAAGATTTAATAAATGATGTCAAGGTACTAAATATGGCACAACTTCTATTTAATCTTATTATTTTGAGCCAATTTATTTATGGCTATTCAACGTTATTCGGAAATGCTTTAATAGGCTCTGGGAATGCTCAATCTGCTGCAATAGGTTTTTTAATAACTTTGATTATTATAACTGGCCTATCCCCTCTTTTTATTAACTTTCTTGACATTTTGGGCATAGGTTTTGTAATGTTAATATCAGCATCATTTTTATTACCCTATACTATAATACAGCTTAAACGCAAACTGAAGGTGAATTACCGTGTAAGAATATATCGTTTATTACCTAATTTACTAATTTTATTTTTAATTCTATGGTTCTTTCCTTTCGCAACCACGCTTAGCTTCTTCTTTGGCATAGCTATCGCTGCTTTCATTTACTTGATGCTAAATCCTTTTTTTGGGGTATCGATTCCTGAGGACCTCCAGATGATTAACGATTTGTTTAACACATTAAAATTAAAACTTTTTGGTAATATTATTGTATTTGTAATGAAAAAAACCTATAACTTCAGTCCTTTGAACAATAATAAGATCGTACTTGAAGGTACCAAATTAGTTTTAGTGAAGAAATAGTTAATTTAAAAGAAATTAATATTCATAAAATCCTTTTTTGGTCTTTCTCCCCAGTAAATCCTCTTCTACCATCTCTTTAAGAAGTGAAGATGGATGGTATTCATTCCCTAATTTACTAGATAGGTATTCACCAATATGATAATATATATCATTACCCACTAAATCAGAGAGTTCAATTGGTCCCATTGGAAAATTAAATGCTAATTTGCATGCGGTATCTATATCTTTTGCACTCGCAATCCCTTTCGATAGCAAATTAATCGCTTCGTTACATAATACATAAATGAGTCGACTAGTAACGAAACCGGGGGAGTCTTTTATTGTGACGACAGTTTTATTTAGACTTTCAGAGAAATCTTTTGATTTTATTAGTGTTTCTTCGGTTGTATGCTCACCTTTTATTAATTCTATTAATTTCATTACGGGAGCAGGATTGAAGAAGTGAATTCCTACGATTCTTCCCTTATTGATTGATTTTACAGCTATATCAGCGATACATAAGGATGAAGTATTAGAAGCAAGAATTACATCAACATTGCAGATGCTATCAAGCTTAGAGAATAATTTCTGTTTTAATGAAAGGTCTTCAAAAACAGCTTCAATTATCATCTGGGCATTTATTACAGCTCTATTAATGTCTGTATTGAGGTGAATTCTTTCAAGGATATTTTCTTTCTCATCATCCGTAATTTTGTTTTTTTCTACAAAGAATTTCTGTAAATTCATTTCAATTGATTTTTTGGCTATATTTAAGGTTTCCTCATCTAAATCAACTAATTCCACATTATATCCGTGGAAACTAACTAATTGAGCAATTCCAGAGCCCATTACTCCCGCGCCTATTATACATACATTTTTAATACTCATGATTCACACTATTTTCTAAATTGATTAAAATCAGGTTTACGTTTTTCTAAAAAAGCATTTATACCTTCTACTGCCTCATCAGTACCATAATACAGAGATAAGCCACCAACTCCTAATTGAGTAATTCCTGTGACTCCATCTGTTTCAGCTAGAAATGCATACTTGAGCATTTTAAGGGCGACAGGGCTTTTTTCTAGCAGTTCTTTGCACCACTTGTCAACTTCTTCGTCTAATTTCTCCATAGGGACAACTGCATTAACTAATCCCATTTCTAATGCTTGTTGAGCTGTATATCGGCGACAAAGAAACCAGATCTCTTTTGCACGTTTTACACCCACAGCCCTCATTAAATCACCGGTCCCATAACCGGGATCAAAAGATCCAACACGAGGACCTGCTTGACCTAGTTGTGCAGATTCTGCTGCAATACTTAGATCGCAGTTTACATGCCATACGTGACCCCCACCTATGGCGTAACCATTTACACGGGCAATAACGGGTTTTGGTAAAGTTCTAATGAGAAAAGTTACACGTTGCCAGCCCACTTCTAATGGTAACAGATGTTCACCCTTATAACCTCCTTTCTCACGAATACTTTGATCACCTCCAGTACAAAAGGCTTTATCGCCAATACCTGTGAATACTACAACCCCAATTTCATTATCCATGCATCTATTAAATGCATCAATCAACTCGTGAAGGCTCTGTTGAGTACACGCGTTGTAACGTTCAGGTCTGTTGATTGTTATCCGTGCGACACGATCTTTAACCTCGAAAATTATATCTTGATACTCCAAAAAATTTCATCTCTTTTGTATTTTTATTAATACTTCTTTTGATTATCATTTAAAATGAATTCATCATATTTAAAACAACTATCAAAGAAGCATAAAAAGATACTTAAAGCCTTTATAATATTAGAGAACTGATAAAAGAGAATAATTAGAAAAGATAATTTCGTGAAACCCTAAATTTCACGATCAAGAATGCCAAATCGTGGTGCTAAAAAACCATTTTTTGCTTTATTTCTTGAACCATTCTATGACCATCATCATTTATTTCGAATAGGATGTCTCTTAGAATTTCATTAATAGCTAACCCATTCAAATCACAGGAGACATATAAAAGGGAGATGATTTCTTTAGCCAAAACTGAAATGTTTTTGATGTCAGTAATCGGTATTCTGATACCTAAGGCTTTCAAATCCATATGAGTTTCACTTTCTTGCTGTCGAATTGTGATTAATATATCATTCTTTCTTCCTTTCCACTCTTCAGTGATTGCTCTTAAGGATAACAGATACCTTTTTGTAGGGCTCCCCAAACCCATAACATCTTTTGCAAATTCCAGTGGTTCAGAGTTCCTTATTGTTTTTAGACCAAATGTTCTATTAAGCTTATAATTCTTATCTAACTTATTTTTCATTTTTGAAATTTCATCGGTTAGCTGCTCAACCTTCAAAGCTAATTTCTCAAATTTCTCTAGAAATAATTCTTCAACATTATGCTCGAAATTACTCATTATAACCACATCCAGAGATTAAATATGCACCATTTGAAATGTTCTTTGATAAAACTAATTATTAACCATTTAATCTTAAGTAGTTTTTTAATTTATAAAAGAAAAAAAAAGGAGAATAATTAAGGGGGATTTGATTCCTCATTCATCAAGACTTTCGTTTTGATTGATGTAAGAATCACTTGAATCCTCAATATCAGTTGTTTGTTCAAAAGATTCTTCTTGTATAGGTTCACTTAATAGATCATTTACCTCTACCTCGACTTCTTCTTTGATGATCTGCTGATTTTTTACATATTTTCTTATCTCGTAGATACCAATTACTATCAAGATAAGGATGAAGAAAGCAATAACAGCCACATTCTTAGCGAAATTAACATCATCCCGTTCTATCAGAGAAACGATATTAAACAAAGGAAAGTTAAAATTTTCGAGGAGACTGTAAGGAAATGTGTGGATAAACTCGTAGGCCACTTTAGAAAAGATTAGCCAAATTAATACAGTTTCAGGGTTAATACGTTTAAATTTTTTGCTTAGGGTTTCAGCTTGGGATCCCAATAATGTGCTTAAAGAGTAGAGTAGAATTAGAACATCAACTACGATAACCGCGATACTTGACCAGAAGGAAGGAGCAGACTCTTCACCACTACTTAACCCAAAATATATTTTTAAAGCTAAAAATAGGGTATAAATTGAAACTAGCACAGAAAAAATACCAAGCCAAGCTACGTTAATCCGTTTAAAAAGATAAACTACACCTGTTATCGTAAAAACTATAATAACCGTTCCAACGACAATATAAACCAGATTTAGAAACAGAGGAACTTGTACTGTTGAAATTGATGAAAAATCAAATATTAATGGACCAATGAGAAACAAGTATAATAGAAATACTGATAAAACTGTTCCCCCAAAAAATAGAACGATCCTAAGAAAAGGTCTAATCGAAGGATATCTCAACAATTTTTTGTCTGTTTTTATTCCAGTTCGATAGGCACCGTACAGAATGAACCAAGACACAAAGAAGAAGTACGATATTATTGAAAACGCAAACAATATGATTAGTATCAAGCTAAGTATGGCCAGTATTGGCAGAGATACTATTAAGAGAAGAATAATTTTCCAAGTTTCATACTGGATAATGCTCTTTTTGGATATAAACGAAAAGATTAGTAAGAACATCAAAAATGTTAGGAATGGAAGAAATATTATAATCCCAATTATAGGAAATAAGTCGAAATCCCCGATTGAAGGAAATTGAATAACAGTAACACCGATTATGAGCCAAATTACTAAAACTAAATATTTCCAATTCTCTCTTTTTCCAAGTGTTTTTAAATTTTCAATGATCTCCATACAAAACTAGTCATAGAAGATATATATAAACCTATCTTATGAGTATTGTAAGACGAATTCTTTGAGTTTCAATTAATAAACTCTTCAATTTTTTTTTGGGTATTAAATATCCGATAGTCTAATTCCAATTTTTTTTTTAGCTCATTAACAGATTCAGGAGCAAATCCTGCAAAATGATTATTCACAATGATAAATATTTCATAAATGTTTGGAATTGAGATTAACTTTTTAATATTCTTATAGAGATGCTCTATAGCTTTCTCCTGTCGTCTTTGAATGCGATTAAAGACGGTTAACTCACGATCTCCTATAAGTCTTACATAATAAAGCTGTTGATCCTTATGATAATATGATTTTAAATCAGGTTTGTATGTAGTAGTGAGAAATATGTTCTTACCATCAATAAAAGTAGAGAGGATTTCAGGGTTGAACCATGAGTTATCTCTTAGTTCAATCATATACTTATATTCTGAAGGAATTTTCCTAAGCACAATGTTCAGTTTTTCTTGATGTTTTTCACTATATTTAAACCATGGGGGAAACTGTAGGAGAAAACCAAAAATCTTAGGTTTTAAGGATTTCAACACTGAAAAAAACTCAGTGATGAATAGATCTATCCCGGGATCATTCATTTTATGAGTTATATTTTGCCACACTTTCACTATAAATCGAAAATTTTCTGGTACATTTGTTCTCCAGTTATTAACCATTCTTTTAGTTGGGAGATTGTAAAAAGTAGAATTTATTTCAACAATATTAAAGTATTTTGTATAGTATGCCAAATGCTGGCTTCGTTCAAGTTTTCTTGGATAAAAGGATCCTACCCAATCTTTATAATCCCATCCCGCAGTTCCGAGATCAATTTTTACCATTTTAATATACTATACAAATAATATAGTTTAAGATAAGCAAGGATTTTTTTGTTAAAATAATTATTTTTTATATAAAATTAATTTAGTTTTGTTGATTTAGTAAGATTGAAAGATGCGTGTGTGTTTTAAAAACTTTTAGTGTGAGAAGGAATGAGTTTAGATTGGGGAAAAATAGAGGAAAGACCAGAAAAGAAGTATCCAGTTGAAGGCAAGAGCTTATTAGAAATGAGATCTGAGATTGGAGCTCTAAAACAAGAATTAAATCAGGTCATGGAAGAATTTAAGAGAACAAAAGAAAAATTAGTTGGACGTGAAAAATCTTTAATACAACTTACTGAAAAAAAGTCATCAGCCCGTAAATCACTTGATAAAATAAAAGAAGAGAAATTACATGCAGAAATAGAAGTAACTAAATTAACTGCTGCTAATTCAGATCTAGAGACAAAATTGAATGGATCTATGGAAAAAATATTAACGCTTGAGAATCAATTAAAAGCTGCTACTACAAATACTGAACAATTTGAATCGAAAATCTTAGTAAAAGAAAAAGAAATTCAAATTAAGGAGGAAGAAATGCTGAAAAAAGCGAACGAATCACTAGATAAGGATAGAGATGTACAAAACATAAAGAGTAAATTAGTGCAGCGAGATAAAGAGATAGAATTCCTTAAAAAGAATTTAAATGTAGAAAGAGAAAAGATGAATGTTCAAATTAAAAAATCTGAATCGTTTGAGGCAAAAATGGCTACAGCCATAAATGCCTTAAGGGTTATAGCAAAAATAAAAGAATTAATACACGTTAAGGGCTTTTTATCTGATAAAGAACTCGAGACTTTATTAGATGAAATAGAATAAAACTAGTTTTTCATAAACCGCGAACTTTTCATCCGTTGGATATAACATTTAAATATAATCAACTTTAAGAAAATAAATATAGAGCAATTATTTTAAACTTTAAATATGCATGTGGTGAAAAAACTATTTCAATTGACTGGGAAAAAGCAGAATCAAAACCAGAAAAAAAATTGGCTGTTGAGGGTAAGGTACTCTTAGATTTAAGATCAAAAATCAATAATTTGGAAAAACAACTTTCTCAGAAAACAAAGGATTTAGAAAGAACAGAAGCAGAATTAAAAACTACAAAAGAAGACCTCACGACATCTTCAAGTAGATTAGGAGAACTCACAAAAGATTCATCCTCACTGCAAAAAAGTTATGAGAGAATTAGAGAAGAAAAACTGTATGCTGATGCTGAAATGAATAAACTAAGAACAATAAAGTCAGAATTAGAAAAAAAACTCTCAGATAGCGATGCCAAATTAACAGAATTAGAAGATGATCAAAAGGAATTTAATATTAAGATTGATATTAAGGAAAAAGAAAAATTAAGTCTTAAAGATGAATTCCAGCAAAAAGAAACTGAAATTGCTGGCCTTACAACTGAAATTACCGATCTTAATACAAAAATATCTGAACTGAAAAAGAAAATAGAATCAGCTGATTCGGAGAAATTCGCAGAGATCGAGAGTTTGAAAGATGAAAAAGACGAACAGGCAAAAGAAGTAACAAGCTTAAAACAAAAAATCGAAACGCTGGAGGGGACCATTGCTGAATCTGAGGGTGCCCCTCAATTAATAGAAGAAATTAAAAGTATAATGGGGCATAAAGGATTCTTATCTGATAAAGAATTTGAAGATTTACTTAATAAATAAATTTTACTTTTAGTTAAGAGCATTTAGAATGGCAAATTTAGTATGGAAAGGGAAAACAGACATTTCTGGAAAATTTGATGCTCTTAACAAAAAATATTCCACTTTTTTTAATTCTATACTGAATAATAACACCGCGGAAAGGCCAAATCTCGTTACTTCTAAAGATTGGGTAAATAAGTTGTTTTGGGGAGATAATTTTGAAGTTTTATGTTATCTGCTAAATATTTTTACAAATAAAATAGATCTGATCTATGCGGACCCACCTTTTTTTTCAGGAACTAATTACAAGATAAAGATTTATGAACAAGATAAGGAATCGGATTCTATTGCCTATTTTGATAATTGGCAGAATGACTTAGACTCATATTTACAAATGCTTTATGAAAGAATTCAATTATTTAACCATGTGTTATCAGATTCAGGTTTATTATTTATTCATCTAGATTGGCATGCAAGTCATTATATTAAACTAATTTTGGATGAAGTCTTTGGAGAACGAAGATTTATTAATAACATTGTATGGTATTATTACAACAAATATTCAGCAGGAAAGAGAAATCTGCCGAGAGCCCACGATAATATATTAGTATATTCTAAGTCAAATCAATATACATTTAATGAAATTAGAGAACCTCGTAAAAAACCTAGAAAACAGTTAATGAGAGTCAACGTTGATGGTGTTCTAAAGAACTTAAAAGACGAGAAAGGACATGTAAAATATCGAACTGTTTATGATAAAAAAGTAGATGACGTTTGGAAGATCCCATGCTTGCAACCAGCTTCTAAGGAATGGACAGGATTTCCTACTCAAAAACATCACTTACTACTTGAAAGAATAATAAAACTCGGATCGAATCAAGGTGATTTAATTGGGGATTTTTTCTGTGGTTCTGGAACTACACTCCTTACTGCAGAAAAGTTAAAAAGGAGGTGGATTGGATCCGATGTTTCAAAGTATTCTATATACTTAACTCGAAAACGTCTGATGAGTTATCTTAAAAACATTTCTCCTCCCATTCCATTCAAGATTTTAACTCATCTAGATGAAGAGAAGAAAAAAGTAGTTGAATCTGGATTTTTCCAAAAAGATCTAAAAATAAAAAGAAAAAAAAATTGAAATTAGGATTCCCTATTATGGAAGCTAATGGTATATCCTAGATAAGAAAGGGCTTCATGAACAATATCCCCTACTTCACTTAAGGATACTGCCACATGATGAGCAAATCCACCTAAGCATATAGTTTTTAACAGTTTTTGCAAATTTGGGATCTGCACGACTCCATACCCCCCGAAAGTGTTCAATTCATCTTCAGTATAAGTCCCTTCCGCCAAAATCGCTTTTATTTCTCCAAATATATCATCAGTTTCAATTCTAAGTAGAGTACAAGGTTTCGGTTTAATTCGTCCCTGAACTGCACCAAAACTAGCCTCATCTCCTTTAAGATCAGATATTATTGGGTGAACTGTCATTTCAGTATCTTTAAAAAATGACGCTGGTAGATTGCTACAATGAAACAACACCATTTTATTTGGATCAGTACCATAATTATTATTCCAATCAAGTATTGCAGAGGGAGTTCCAGAAGCTGTTTGCAAAATTAGCATCCCTATTAACCCCGAAATGTCAACTTCACATGCAGCAGGAACCAATCCTTCACTAAACATACTAAGAACAGCACAAGGTACAATTCCGAAGTTATCTTGGATAGATGGCCAACATTGAAACGCAAATCCATCCAAATCATTCTCAGATACCCATTCTTCAACAACAACAGCCAATTTAGCTAGTTTCAATAGACCATCTGGGGGAAACGATTTGGTTGCTGTGTACTCTTTGATAAACTCGATTTTTTCTTTTACTTTTGGGTCATTATCATCTAATTTTTCAATAAATCCGAAAATTTCAGATAAATCTATAGGCTCCACACTTATGCCATTAATTTCAAGGATCTTTTCACTATACCGTACTGTCTCAAACGCATTAGGTCTGGTACCAATTTGGCCTAATCTAGTTTTTCTTAGCGTGTTTACGACTCTACAGATCTTTTCAAATCTTTTGAGATCTTTTTTAAATATATCCGATCGGATTGGACAGGTGTGCTGTTCTGTTAGAGTAAACGGGATTCCATATTGATATAGCACGCTAGTAACTGAAATTTTACCACAAAATGCATCTCTCCGATTTGGTCTATCCATTTTGCTAAGATCATCAGAAGAGGCATGAATTAAAACTGGAACGTTCAGATTTGCTAGTTTAAGGGTGTTCGCAATTCCTTTTTCATCCCCAAAATTAGGTAATATTACTAATACTCCATCAATTTTTTCCCGGTTTGAACTAAATAAAGAGGCGCAAGTTTTAGCATCTTCATAGGATTCTACGGCACCGAATTGTGTATCATTTTCCTTTAGTACAATATAATCATAACCTAATTCTTGCATAGTTTCAATAATTTCAAGTCGTCCTTCTTTCGCTAGATGACCAGGAAATACATCTCGATTCCCAACTAATATTCCGAACGTTGTTTTTTTAGGTGTTTTAGACAATATAGCCATATTTAATTTCTCGTTTGGTGATTTTTTATAAAATTTAATTAAGTAACTTAATTTAAGAATTTAGAGTTAAAATAAAATTGGTTACGTAGTTAATGAGTTTTAAATCAAAAGTAGTAACTATTTCAAAACACCTTTGGGAACAAAAAATATTTCGATTTGCAATAATTTTACACACCTTCTACTTTTTCTTGGCACTTGTTCTGTTTTTCTTATTTTTTAAAGAGAAAAATGATTTCCTCATCTTTTATCAAGTGGGAGACATTTTTATAAATGATATTGAGAACTTATATAGTCAAACTAATTATTTATGGGATTTTAGATATTTTCCTTTGTCTGCTATTTTTTTTATCCCCTTTTCATTCTTTAATTTTGAGGTAGCATTTGTTTTATTCTCAATTCTAAACTTAGTCCTAAATTTCATGATTTCATTAATTCTCTACAAAGTTATAATACTAATTAAGAATAAGGATCATGAAAAAGACGATAAAAGGGTTATTGTATATATAAGTATTTATTTGATGGGATTACCACATATTCTGAATTACATTTATGGGCAGATAAATCTCTACATCACTCTTTTTATCTTGGTATCCCTATTCATTTTTCTGAAATATAAATCGATCAAATGGCAATTATTTGGAAGCATAGTTTTAGGAATTAGTATTATAATAAAACCAACCGCTTTTTTCCTCATTCCTTTCTTAGTAATAGCTAATATTGATATTAAAAAAAAAAGCCTAAAAATTGACATACCAAGAACTCTGATAAGATTTGCTGGAGTTATGATTCCTATTTTATTAAATTTTGTTGTATTTGGCATGTACCCATCATTATGGGGGGGATTTTTAGATACGAACTTCACAGGAAGCAATCCTGTTGCTTTAAATTTTTCTTTCAGCATTTCTAAGCTTATTACTAATTTCTGCTATTTTTATAACATTTCTTTTAATCAACTCTTTATCCTCTTGGGTGTAATAATTGTTGTAGGTGGATTGGGATTTATCAGTTACATTATAAGAAGATTTGATACTGATTCAATACTTTATGGATACGCGTTTGGAATTATTATTATGCTACTTGTGTATTATGATTCGTGGGATCACCATCTCTTAAATTTAATCCCAGTTTTGATTATCATATTGTTTAATTTACCAAGGAATTCAGAAATAACTAATTCAATTAAACCAAGTTTATTTTTCTTAAATTTCTTCGATTTAGCGTTTGTTGGGGTATGGTATCTTATTTATCCTGTATTTCCTTTCAATTTTGAAGCAACATTCTTTTTAGTAGTAGTACTCTACGGTCTTTTGAAATATTGCTTAAAAAGAAATTCTGGGAGGATTCAGAATTGAAAATTCGCAATATTAAGCTATTATTTCTCATTTCCTTCATTTTCGTTGGTAGTTTAACAAGAAGCGTGGCGAGCATTAGTTTTCAGGTTGGAGTAAGCCCAAATAATGAATTAGTTTGGAAGTGTAATGTCTGTAATAAAGCAGAATTAAACATTATATTTGGATCTGAATGGGATAAAAGTGGAGTCTTTACGAATTTAAGTGTAGGATCAAGGATGAAATGGAATATCACTTCTACTTTGAGTAATGAAACAATGAAGAGGATTAGGTTTGATATCTGGTATTGGAATTTAAAAACAGATTGGGGTAATAGGGATAACCTTTCTCAAATCATTTTTCCTTCGAATCCAGAAGATTTTTCTGGCGATATGAGTATACTTTATAAATACTCTTTTATATCCTTCTGGTTTCCTATACCCGTAGGAGAGTATATGGGGGCACTAAATTTAAATACAATCTATGATGTGGACAACCGAGTCTTACCAACTATAAACATTAATATCCAAAAAGATAATTTTTCACCAAGTTATCCAAATAAAGATATAACTATTATAGCCTTTTATAACGATCGTGGAATACTAAACTCTTATAAACTCTATAGTAAAGGAAATAAGGTAATTATTGATATCGCATTAGATTATCTCCCATTTTATGTGATTCCTACACTAATTGGTTTAATTATAATTTTTATTATTGGAGCAACCTATTACATTAAAAGAAATAGAAAATTAACTGCATTTCTCTCGAAGATAAAAAAATGATGAGTTTACATTTGTGGGATAAGGTAAGAAAAAGGTTTAAGGAGCTCTGGGAACAAAAAATATTTAGATATACTCTCATTTTACATGGATTATATTTCTTAATATCCATTATATTAACACTCTTTTTGTTTCCTAATCAAAATGATTTTAGGGTTTATTATAAAGTAGGAGAAGTAGTTTTAACCGATATTAGAGCTCTTTATACAACAACATATAATTGGCCTTTCAGATACCTACCAGTATCTTCACTATATTTCGTCCCCTTCTACCTTATGGGATTTGAGATAGGATTTATCTTCTTTAATATAATTAATTTAATTTTAAATATACTAATTTCTTGGATCCTCTATAAAATCATTATATTAGTAAGAAGAGACGACCATGAGAAAGATAACACTAGAGTAATTTTGTATATTTGTTTATATTTAATCAGTGTACCCCAGGTATTTAATTATATATTGGGTCAAATTAATTTATACATAACTCTCCTTATATTAATTTCTCTTTATATCTTTACTGTTAAAGAAGGGATGAAATGGGATTTAATCGGGGGCATTATCCTCGGTTTAAGTATTATTCTAAAACCAACTACAATCCTTATGATTCCCTTTTTAATAATTATGAGGTATGATTTTGAGCTAAAAAAAATAGAATTTCAGTTTCGTAGGAGTATTACTAGAGTAGTTGGGGTAATTCTTCCCTTATTATCAAACATAATCATGTTCTTAATGTATCCAGAATTACTTACAGGATTTTTAACTAAGAATTTCACAGGGTCGGATACCATTATTTCTAACCATTCATTTAGTATTACTAAGCTTGTCTCCAACCTTTTACTTTTTATTAATATACCTCAAGAGAGCATCCCGATTTTTCAAATATTTCTAAGTATAGTTCTTATTATTGGTATTATAGGATTTTTAGTGTACATATTTAGAAGATCAATCCAATATCCTCTACTTTACGGTTACACATTTGGAATTTTAATAATGTTCCTCACATATTTTGATTCATGGGATCACCATCTTCTTAATCTGATACCCCTACTTACGATTGTTTTATTCAATTTCCCGAGAAGTTCTCAAATATCGAAAAAATCTATTAAACCTAGCCTTTTCTTCTTTTATTTCTTTGATTTAGTATTCATGGGATTATTTTTTCTTACGAAGGATTTTTTCCCGTTCAACTTCGCAAGTACTGTATTTCTGATCTTATCTTTTTATGGTTTAAGCAAATATTGCATTACAGAAAAGAATATTAAAAAACAGAACAATTGACCTAAAATGGAAATAATCCCTGCTATAGATCTGAGTGAAGGCAAATGTGTAAGACTTTATAAAGGTAAAAAAGGATCTGAAAAAATATATTTTGAAGATCCACTGAAGGCACTAAGTTTTTGGATTGATCATGGTGCTAAACGTTTACATATCATAGATTTGGATGGAGCTTGGGGATCAGATAGGAATAAAGAATTGTTACTGAGTATGATTGAGAATTCAAAATCTAAGGTAAAACTTCAGATAGGAGGAGGAATACGAACTCTTGAAAGGATCGTTGATTTATACGAAAACGGAGTAGATAGAGTTATTTTCGGCACTCTAGCAATAACAAATCCAGAAATAATTCCAATTTTGGCTGAAAAAATTGGTAGTGAGCATTTTATCATTGCGATGGATTATAAAGGCGGAAAAATTGCAACACATGGATGGACCAAACAAACTGGAGAAAATCCATTAATTTATACTCAAAAAGTTATAAAACTTGGAGCAAAATATATTTTATTTTCTTCTATTGAAGCAGATGGAACCTTATCTGGACCCGATTTTATAAATATTAAGAGATTGAAAGAAACCGTTAAAGAAGCCCAGATATATGTCGCTGGCGGTGTGAGAAATATCGAGGATCTTCAAAAATTAAAAGCCATTGGTGTCAAGGGGGTTGTGATTGGAAGGGCGTTTTATGAGCAAAGAATACCCTATTCGATAATCACAAATTCTATATATAATGAGTAAAATATAATTCAAGAAGACCTAAAATTAAATTGAGATCAAAAATAGAAATTCAATAAGCGAGTGAAGATGCTATTCGAGTTTTATTTACCCCCGTTATTGGTAGCCTTTGTTCCTTCATTTACATTAGGGATTCTCCATACTGCCATCCCTTGTGAGGATAAAGCAATATTCTTCTTTTGGTCTTTCGGGATTTCTAAAACACCAAAAAGAAGTATTTTCATACTTATGGTATATGGATTAGGATTAATGTCTTCTAATTTAATCATCGCGGTATCAACAGTAATTATCAGTTTTATCCCCAAACTAATTATTCCTTCCCTAATCCCTGATTCATTTACTATTAATTTTTTCGGTGCAATTACTTCAATGTTTGCTGGAATTATTCTATTGTTCTATATTACGAGACGGGGATACATGCCTCATTCTAAACCTAAAGATGAAATTTTTCAATTTGATTGGGAAAAGAAGAAAACTCCTTATATCTTTGGAGTTTTAGCTGGTTTTGCACCATGTATTTTTGAATTATTCATATATAGTCAATGTTTAACGAACTCTTTAAGAGGAGGTCTAGCTTTTTTAGATGGCATTTTTATTGTGATCTACTTTTCTCTTGGTACGTTCATAGGATTATTCCCTTTAGCGTTAGCTAAACATGGGACCTCTCAAATAATGAGGACAAGAAAACCTAAAACGCATCTTGTGCTAATTATTATGATCATAATAATAATCGTTTTTAACACGTTGGTAATGATATTATCTTTTCTGCGTATTCGAGTATTCCCCGAAGTTTCATTTTGATGATATCCTAGAAAACTATGATTGTTAACATCTATAGAACTTAATGAAAAAGTTAATTATCTCTAAATTGTTCTATAAATTGGGTCAACTAAAATTTGGTCTATTAAAATATTTTAAGTTGTAATTTTATTATAATTATAATCGATTTCAAATATGCAAAAGGATTAAAAATATGACATGCTTATTCTGTGAAAGTCAAAATATCGATTTTACTTGTGAAAAGTGTAAATCTAGCTTTTGTATAAATCATGTAGCTACAACAGAAATTCATGAATGCCGAAAACATAATCTTATTTATTCGAAAGCTAAAGCGGTCGAAAGAAATTTTAAGTGCACTGTGATTGAGAATAGCGAATGTCCTATTGATAAACATCCTTTAAGATTGGAACGACTATCTTCTGGTCAATATTATCTAGAATGTACTAATCCTCAATGTCCAGAATCATGGAACTCTTATTTAAAGACACCAGGCCTATTTTTTCCCTCAAAAGAAAAACTAGCAAGAGAAGCTCTAAGATATAATCTTATTAAAGGAAACAAATTTATACTGTGCAACAAGAAATTAAGGCATATCATTGGAAAGGAAGTATGTCCTAATTGTTTTATAGATTTGCTAAAAAGAGCGCCCCTTATTAATTTTTCAACAATTATAAATTCATTCAACATCTCTGCTGAGCAAACTATCAAATTTATAAATAAATACATAGAGGAAGAAAGAATTTATGGAATAATTGACCAAACTAACCAGATGTTTTATTATATTTCAGCAGAAATGAGAGAAAATCTACTTTCTAAGTTTAATGATGAAGGAATAATAACTGTAGAAGATTTCGGGGCTACGTTAGATATGAGCTCAGATGTTGCTCTAAAAGTGATTTATAAATTAATCAACAAATTCCAGATAAAAGGATCATTTTCGCAAGATAAAAAGTTCTATTACACGCAAAAATATATTTTAGACCATATTACAAAGGAAATAAAAAAAAAAGGTCGGATCTCATTAGATTCACTCGCTAAAAAATTTGGGCTTCCAAAAGAGCTCCTAAAGTCATTTTGTGTTAATCTAATGAGAGCTAATGAAATTAATGGGTTTTTTGCTGATAGAGGAAACGAAATTATTACAGCTGATCAAATCTATAACGAGATTAAAGCTTATTCTAAAGAGACAGGGTTATTTGAACTTAATAAACTTGCTGTAAAACTCAAAATTGCAGTGGAACTTGCTAGAAAAAGTCTTCATGAATTAATTAAAACTGGAAAAATAAAGGGGATATTCACACAAAGAAGAGAATTCATGACGAATAAGCATTTAGAGACGAAAATTAAAGAACTTGCACGAGCATATAGAACTATGCCTTTAAGGGAACTCTCAAACAGGTTAGGAGTTACAGAATCAAGTATTGAAGAGAACTTAGCAGTAATAATTAGTAGAGGGGATATAGATGGATATATTGATATGGCTAAACGACAATTTACGGCCTACAGCGTTCCAAAAGACGCAAAATCCACCCCACAGCCAAAAACAACTGTCGAAGTTGTTGAGAAAGGTAAAATTGAAATCGTGCGGGATTATGATTTTGTTGGAGGGCAATTACATTTCAAAGTGGCTGTCCGAAATAAGACCAACATGGCAATTAATTCAGTTAAAGTTATTCTGGACGTTCCAACATCATATAAAATAAAAACACCATTAATTAATATACCCGTTATAGAGGCTAGTAATTCTAGAGGGGTAGATTTTTATCTAGAGCCAAAGGAATGCGGACTATCATCAATTGGTGGAGATGTTATTTATAAAACAGCTTCAGGTGTGAAAAAAACTGTTCATATAAGAAAAAAGGATGTGCAAATCAAATGCCCTTTAGTCGTATCCTGCCTCTCCACTATTGAAGATGTACAAATCTCAATTCAAGATTTACCTAATGACGCTCGTGCTTTTTTAATTGCCGATCTTGATCCTAGGCTAGCTTATAGAGCAGCAGTTAGGACATTAAAACGATTTGAAGTTAGTACGGTAACATCTCATGAGGGAAAGGACGTAAAAGGAAAATATGAGGCAGAAAGTTGGCATTGCTCTGAAGCAAAAGTAACAGGGGGAAGAATTATAACTAGAGTTTATGTTTCTGAGGCAAATCAGTCTTTGGAAGTTAGAGTGTGGTGTGGGAATCCAGGACAACTTACAGGATTCCTTGCAAAAATCATTGAACTCTTATTTGAAGAGACAAATATAATTCGAAAGATTAAATCAGAGGAACGTGAAAAGACTATTGATGTCATGGCCATAACCCAAAATCTAGCGGAAATTTCTGATTACTGTATGCTAAGATGGAAAGCTCAAAACATAAGGAACAAATTACATGATACTTTTGTACGTGTGAGAAAAATTATAGGGGATAATGAAGCAATCCTCGGGAGAATGGAATATTGGCTCACTGAGTTAAACAAATATGGCAAGGATGACAAAATCAGCGAGGAAAATGCGGATAAGTTGGTAAATGATATTGAAAATTTCAAATCAGTCATCGCCCGGTCGATTAAGTTGTGATTTTTTATATAAAAAAAATATATATATGGTAATAAGATATCTAGTAATAATAGAAAAAAAAGGTGTATACTATTCCTATCATATCAATTAGCATAAATGAAAGCCTTAAAAAGTTCATTAACAAATTAGTCTCAAAGAACCAGTACGAAAATAAATCGAAGCTAATTAGAGATGCATTACTAAGACTAATGTCCACAGTAGATGTCCCTAGTATTGATATAGGCACTGAAGTTGCTCCAATCTCTAAGAGTATTATAGGAAATATAATTCTAGTCACTCCAAATGATCCTAATATTCAGAAAAAGATAAACCGGATTGAAAGTGATTATAAAGATGAAATTGTGAGTAAGAGTCAAAATTTCGTTAGCCAAAGCTATATTATATTTATGATTTTTGAAGGGAAGCTTCAAAATTTTCAAAAGTTAGTAGTAGAACTTAACAGTATTGAAGAGATTATTAATTTCAGGTATCTAATAGTTAATTAAGATTTCTTATTGCGAAATTTTCTACCTGGAATTAAAAAAAATTATTGTAATAATCTAAGAGTTGAGATTATGGGTAAAAATAAATATGGTAAAAAACCACAAAAAAAGACGACTCCCTCTAAGCATCAAAGTTCTGGAAAAGCAGGAGATCCAATTCGGGGGGGCAAAATAAAAGCAAGTCATATCCTAGTAGATAAATTGAGTAAAGCTCAGGAAATTATCGAAGATTTGGAGGCAGGAGATAAATTTGAGAAGCTTGCACAAACTTATTCAAATTGTTCAAGCAAAAAAAGGGGGGGTAATTTAGGAGAGTTTGCTAAGGGAGACATGGTAAAAGAATTTTGGAACGCTTGTGTTAAATTGAAAATTGGCGAAATATCGCAACCAATTAAAACCCAATATGGTTATCACATAATAAAAAGATCTGGTTAAAGTAGGAATAGCCCAGCACGGATTTCCGGCACACGAGAAATTCGGGTGTTTTTCGAACCGTGGTCCAGGGGTTCAGGGCCCCCGATGCTTGACCTTTTTACTATTGAGCACTAAATATGCCCAAATCTACACCACTGGGCTATTTTTGTTATTTTTTTATGTGTTATAATCTTATTTTTATAAAAAATATTTGCTATTTAATAATAATTTACCACTGATTAGTGAAAAGACTCTCAAATATAAGTAGAATATAATTCTCAATTTTGTTTCAAATAGGATAGATTTTTATGGAGTATGATACATATAATTATTGGATTACATTAGATTTGGAGGATCCAAAAAGATATCAGTTTCAAAAACTATTTTTAAACCCCGTGACTGAAAAGAAAAACCCCGTAAACTGAAAGAACTTTTTACTTAACATTTCCTCCTATGGTGTAATCCACCCTTTTTTATTAAATTAGCTTTTGATATTCCAAGATTATCACTATTTTAAAACTAAATAATAGGGGATTTCTTAACTCTTAAAGAATTTTTCATATGTTTCACTGAAATACTTATCTGACATCCCAGCGATATAATCTCTTACGATCAATGTTAATTGTCCGTTATCTTTGAGAGGTTTAAAGTATGTAGTATATTCGGAATCATCTATATATTCTATATGATCTTTAAAGATGGGAGAATTATGATTTTCTTCTTCCAAGTCCTTTAAACATCTTATGAAAATCAATTCAAATTCATCTTTCAATAAATCGATAAAAGTTCTGTCATTCTGATTTTTCTTAAATAAGTCAGTCCGGTTATAAATTGTAGCATAATTGAATGCTTTTAATTCCTTTAAAGCTTGAAAAATTTCATCTGAATATCCAATTACATCATTATCTAAACTATAATTAAGTAAATCAGTTATTAAAGTATTAATAATCCTCGCATTGGTATCTCCTAATACAACCATACAGGTTTCCGGGATATCCTTTCGACTGATGAGTTTAAGTAAGATTGCATCCTCAATATCTCTCCCGATATATGAAATAGTATCAGCAAATCTAACTGCGATACCTTCATAAGACATTGGTATTCTCTTTATCCTATTTTCATTTAAACAATCAGAGTATTCCCTAAGATGATCTTCCCAAGTTTTTCCATTTCGTTTCATCGGTTTTAATTTTTGTTCATTTACCTCACCATCATGACAAAGGATCCCATCTAATACTTGGAGAGTTAAATTAAGTCCTTGAGCAGGTTGTTCAGGGAACCTCTTTTCGAGATGAGAGAGCCATCGAATCCCCTGAGCATTATGACTGAACGTCCCCATATTATACGTTTCACTTATTTCATTTAATAATTCTTCACCTAGGTGACCAAAAGGAGAATGTCCCAAATCATGTCCCAGAGCTATTGCCTCTATTAAATCAGTATTCAATCTTAAAACTCGACCTATCTGCCTACTTACTCGTGAGACCAGAGTCACATGTAATGACCTATGTGTTATATTCGCATTAGTAACATCAAAAAATACTTGGGATTTATCAATATACCGGCTAA
>JAEOTL010000215.1 GCA_016839845.1 Promethearchaeota archaeon | reverse complement strand
TAATTTGGGCCGGTAGTTCAGCGGTAGTAATGCCTGACTTGCACTCAGGAGGTCGGGGGTTCAAATCCCTCCCGGTCCATTATAAATTGATTTGGATTTTACACTAATAATTTTGGATTTATCATAGATTTATGTACTTAAATCCTTAATAACTAAATTTTAATACCTTTCAAAGGTAATGAAAGTTTCTTTAATTCATCCTTCGCCTTATGAAATTGGATTTACAACAGCACGGGCTTCTTGGCCTCCTACTGGAATTCTTTATATTGCGTCTTTTTTAAAAAAATATGGAGTTAAGGTTTCAATTCTTGATCATGCAGCTGTTGATTTGAATTTAAATGAAACGGTGAGTTGGATTAAAAAAGAAAATACGGATATTCTAGGTTTTTCAGTCCTTACTAATTCCGCACAAACAGCTGTTAAAATAGCTCAAATGGCTAAAAAGGAAAACCCTAACCTTTTTGTCGTCTTTGGAAATATGCATGCTTCCTTTAACTCTGAGAGGATACTAGGAAAATATGATTGTGTAGATGCAATAGTGAAGGGGGAGGGGGAACATACTACTTTAGAATTAGTCAATTGTTTAGAGAAAGGAGGAAAATTAAATAATGTCATGGGGATTGTGTTTAGACAAAATGATAGAATAGTTTCAACGCCAGAAAAGCCTTTACTTAAAAATATAGATCAATATCCTTTTCCTGATCGTAATTTACTTAGTTGTGAATATCATTCTATGATTTCTGGAATAGTTGTAGCTCCTAAAAAATTTACGACCATGCTATCATCAAGAGGTTGTTCATTTCAATGTAGATTTTGTGGATGTAATAAATTTTTACATAACATTTGGAGGGGTAGATCTGTTAATTCTATTATTGATGAAATGAGAATGGTTGAAGACCAAGGATATAAGCAAGTCCTATTTGTTGATGATAATTTTACTCTTAACCAAAAAAGAACTTCAGAACTATGCAAAAAGATAAAGAAAGAAAAAATAGATATTGAATGGTTCTGCGATTCACGTGTGGATAGATGTACATATGACATGATGAGAGAGATGGCAAAATCTGGTTGTAAGCTTGTATATTTTGGTATTGAAAGTGCAAATCAAAGAATTCTTGAATACTATAATAAAAGGATAACACCTCAACAAACAAAAGAAGCAGTACAAAAAACCAGAAAAGCTGGTATAGATATCATAGTAGGCTCATTTATTGTAGGAGCGCCTGATGAAACTATAGAAGAAATAAGAAATACCATGAATTTTGCTCAACAATTAGATATAGATGTTGCTCAGTTTAATCTTCTTGATATATTCCCAGGTACTGATCTTTGGAATGAAATGGATAATCGGGGATTAAATGTTGAGAAATATTGGGAAACTGGTATAGGGATGTCTGAATTTTCATCAATTCCCATCGAAGTAATAGGATCAACTGTAAATAAATATTTTAGAGAATTTTATCTTCGTAAAAAGTTCATAGTAAATCAATTTGTTAAAACCATAAGCAGCCGTTACAGATTCAATATTTTATTGAGTAACATACAAAGATATCGAGAGATAATCGAGGGCTTAAATGCATTATCCAGATCATTACAACCAAAATGATGGGTGTTTAGTAGTTCAATGTATATTATTCTAATAAAATAATCTAAAAAAGAATAGACAAGTGTTATATTGATAAAATTTATGGAGGGAGTTAATCAAAACCTATTTTATTGACTAGTTATGATTAGATTTTATGAAGTTAAATCGTATTGAGAACTCTTTATCTGATATTACTATTGAATTAGAAAAAGTACTCATAAAACGCGAAAAGCTTTTAAAAGAATCAAGAGATGTTATTTCCTTTTCAGCCAAAGCTATTATGAATGTTCATTTATCGAATCCTAAGGAGGCAGAATTGCTTTTAAAGAAAGTACAGTCTCTTCTTAAGAAGTTAAAAGGTCAAAGTATTAATGATTTAAAAAAATATCTGATCCAACCAGAAACTGAATATGTTGAGGCATCTGTATTGTATGCCATTGCATATAATAAATCCATGCCTTCAAGGAAGGATCTTAATGTGAGTAATTCTGCGTATATCTTGGGCATACTAGATGTCATAGGAGAAGTAAAAAGACGAATATATGATAGTATAAGAAATGGCAAAACGAAGCAAGCTTCCTCCTTATTCAGTTTAATGGAAAAATTGTATATTTTGTTGTCTCCTCTGATAGTCTATGATAATGTAATTCACGGAATTAAAAGGAAATTAGATGTAGCAAGGTATTCACTTGAAGACGTAAGATCAACAATTACCGAAGAAATTAGAAGAGCAGAATTAATAAAAACTATTGGGGATATAAAAAGAAAAGTTCCTACCAAAGAATAAATTATATGATGGTGTAGATGGGTTAGATAAAATCTTACTTAATTTTTTATCTAAAATTCAGCAAAAAATCGCGGATAGTCATAAACTCGAGCCTTTAGATTTTAAAAATGTAAATTTTGTTTGCGGAGTTGATGTTTCTTATAATCGTGATAGGGCAACAGGTGTTTCGGTTTTATGGAATTTTTCTACTAATAAAATAATAGAGGTTTCTAAATTTACTGGTTTCTGTTCATTTCCATATATTCCTAATTATTTGTTTATAAGAGAAGGGCCTATCGTGATGGGGTCAGTGGAATCTCTTTCCATAAAACCGGATCTAATATTAGTAGATGGCCATGGGATAGCCCACCCACGAAGGGCTGGTTTAGCAGTTTTTGTTGGTTTGGTTTTGGATACACCTACAATTGGCGTTGCTAAATCTCTTCTTGTTGGTAAAATAAATTCATTTAATAAAGAAGTAGCTTTTATTGAGATTAATGGTTCTATCGTTGGTATAGCATTTAAAGATTCTAAAAAAATTTATTATCTCAGTCCTGGACATAAAATAACGATAGATAATTTGGAAAATTTCATAAGATCTGATTATATATATTCTCTAATGACACTTAAGGAGGCTCATAAATTATCAAAATTGATCCAAAAGAAAGTTGATTTTATTAATTAATTTAATGTAAGTTGAATAAATCTGAGATATTATTTTTAAGAAATTTGGTTAAAGTAAAAGTTTTTGTTTTTATTTAATGAGTTTAAAACTCTTCAATTATATGAGCATTATTTTTAATGATTTCAGAACTTTTGATGTTAGGCATCATTGTTCCAAGTCTTACGAACTTTATCGACATTCCCCTTAATTGGGATTCTTTCAGTAAAGCAGATTCATCATGTTTCTGATCATATCCTAGAGTTATTATATTAGGTCTAATTTTTAATACTATATCCATAATTTTTCCTTCTCTACCAATGATTGCTAGATCTACCATCTTCAGTGATTTCACAAGTTCTAGTCTTTGATTTTCCCTATTCAAAGGATTTCGGCCCTTGTTTCTTTTTGTATTTTTATCTGTTGCAATAACAACTATCAAGAAATCCCCAAGTTTCTTCGCAGATTTTAACACGAAAATATGACCTGGATGGATTATATCAAAAACACCTCCCGTTAATACAACTTTTATTTTAGATCTGCCTTTGGGGGTAAGACAGCGAGTATCATAGCTTTTTGATATTAAGCCCTGTTTTTCCATCAATTTGCCCAAATCTTTTATGGTTTGTTGGTTGACATTCAATATTTGAGCTAATTGACCATTATCATTTTTTAATCCAAGAATACTGTTACAGTATATCGCATTGATTAATTTCTTTTTAAGCGATGAGGTGTTTTGGGTGTTCATATTTCTCGTGACAGCTTCAAACTAATTCAACTTAAAAGACATTTCTATTCTTAATTACCATCTAATTTCTAACTCTCCAATAAACCTAAGAGCGTCTAGAAGTCCTTCAGCGTAACCTATACTTAATATTGCTAATTCATATTTTCCTTGATTTAGAAATCTTTCAGCGTCTGACAGATAACAATCCACATTTTCGAAAAGATTTTCTAAATGGATCTTTCCTTCTTGTTCACCCTTAGATCTGGCCTTTGAAAGTGCATCTCTTGCGTTTTTAACATATTTATTGACCATTGTAAATCCAATAGGTTTAGCTTTTAATGAATTATCTGAAATATCTTTTCCATTAATTTTCAGAATTGTTTTCAAAGAGTCAACTTCAGTAAAATGGAGTTTTCCAGGGATAATCACAGTATGGGGGGGTTCCCCAAAATTTTTTTTAAGCAATCCTAGTAGTTTTCCTCCCTTCATAGATTGATGGTTTCCTATCCTAGATGCAACTATAATAAAGGTATCAAAATCGAAAATTCCATATTTTAGATCTTGTTCTGTCTTTAGTAAAGATTCCAAACCTTGGTTGGGACTAACGAAAAAATTATTAGAGTAATCGTACTCAAGAAGAACTATTGTATGAAGGTTTCTTATAAGGTTCTGATAGATAACTTCATAGGCAGTAATTTTGGGTGTAGAAGCTGAGTTTGTAATAGTTACAGGTTTTCCGAAATTATAGGCATGGAGACCTGTTTCTCCAGACAAGGCACTTAGTATTGATGAGTTATGAATAATTCTTGTTTTTATTCCACTTCTTTCTGCTCTGATTCTGATCTCAGTATGGGTTGTAGCTATCATTGGATCTCCATAAACCAGTAAAGATACATCATTTTGCTTTGCTTGATTTAAAATAGTTCTACTGTCTTCTAAAAATTCTCTATTAATTATTTTGACGTTCTTCTTGATTAATTTTTGAATTGAGGAAATATCTTGTTTAGATAGTGGACTTGTGTAGGCATCTAAGTAAATAAAATCAGAATTATTTGCAATCTCTTGCCCAATTTTAGATATACCGTTTATATGTAGTCCCAGTCCAATAAAAAATATAGGGCACATTTAATCTTTCTAGAAATTGTCTTGCATATATGTAAGTTTAAACATAGTTAAATTATTCAATGATTAAATATGTGACAAACATTGTGTGAAAACATTTATACGTTGTAAAAAAGGGAGGTTAATTTGAGTAGAATGGTTGATTTATCAGTAAAAATTGGAAAATTAGAACTTAAAAATCCTTTCATTCTCGAAGCCGGTCCAACCACTCGCACTGGGGAACACATAAAGCTAGCAGGAGAGGCAGGATGGGGGGCTGCTACAACCAAAACAATAATCAAAGAGCCTTTTGAGCCATTTAGTAGATTCATATCAAAAACTGCCAATAGTATACTAAATACTGATGCTGCTTCAGAATTCACCCTTGAGAGATGGGTAGATAAGGAATTAAAAATTGCTAAAGAAGGAGATATTCCAATAATTGCAAATGTTTACTTTCCTACTTCACCTCCATGGACTAACGATAAAGAAGAAGATATAATTCGTATTGTAAAAACACTATATTCTGCTGGAATTAATTTCATAGAAATTGCAGGTTCTGGAGGATGTCCTGTTATGTGGGCTGCTGGATTCCCTGCGGATAAAGGAGAAACATTACCTCAAGTTATAACAACTATTAGAAAAGCTGCTGATATGGAGGTAATAGTTAAGTTTAGTGGTCGAGCTGTTTCGATATCCCCTAATGATACAATCGAATTAGCTAAAGCCGCTGAAAAATCAGGTGCAGCTGCAGTATGCATCACTGATGCTATTGGATACAGTACATCATTGGATATTGAGACGGGTGAACCAAAGCTAGGATATCCTGGTCTTGGTGCAGTTTCAGGTGCTGCACTAAGAGAGTTTGCGGTAGGGTGTACAATTGAGTTAGCCAGATCAGTAAATATCCCTATAATAGGCATTGGAGGGATAATGGATGGAAAAGATGCAATTGAAAGATTTTTAGCGGGAGCTAAGGCTGTTGGGGTTTGTACCTCTTCGATTCTTAGTACAACATCAGTTGTGCAAAACATGCTTAATGATTTAGAGGTCTACATGAAAAGAAAAAGTTATGAAAGAATTTCTGATTTTTCTGGATTGTCAATAAGGAAATTAAATGAACTTGCTGACAAAAAAGATATTAGATTAGTTGCTGATATCGATGAAAACTTATGTGGTGAATGCAAGCTCTTTCTTAACTACAATACATCTTGGCTTCAAAGAATGGATCTTTGTAGTGGTTGTGGAATGTGTGCGGCTGTCTGCCCTTCAGATTGCATATCTATGGAATCTGAAAGAGCTGTTCCGAGAAAGGGTTGTGTTAATTGTGGTTTATGTATAACGGTCTGTCCTAGAACAACACTTCTCCCTCAAAACTTTTCACATAAAATTGATGATATAGATTTTGGACCTAAAATTGAAGTCTTCCAATCTAGATCAAGTGATCCTGAAATATTAAATAGAGCTCAAAGTGGAGGGTTTACAACAGCTCTTTTAAAATTCTGTTTAGAAAAGAAAATTTTTGACGCAGTAGTAGTAAATGGAAGGGACGAGAACTGGAAGCCTATTCCTACCATAGTGAAAGATCCTGATCAACTAAAGAATTTTGCATCTTCTAAATATGCTTTATCTCCTACCTTATCAATTTGTAGAGATTTAATAAAAGATGAAGAAATAAAAAGTGCAGTTGTAGTTGCTCTTGGTTGTCAAGTAGAAGCTCTAAGAAAGATTCAATCATTAAGCAAACTAGAACCTGATAACTTGGCTGTTAAAATTTCTGAAAAAATAGGCTTGATAATAGG
>JAEOTL010000214.1 GCA_016839845.1 Promethearchaeota archaeon | reverse complement strand
TATGTTGAATCAGAGGAATCCTATAAGGATACACCTCTTCTTGATAAATACATTTTTACAAGCTTTAGTAAGGAAGAACTAAATAAAATTAACCTCTTGGAATTACCCAAAATGGACAAGATATTGTTTATTAGAGAGATGTTATATTATGATCCAGTTGAAAGAAGGGAGTTAATTGACAATATGTTAAATAATAGAGGTAAACCTAAAGAAGATATCCCCTATACACCACCTAGTAATCTAATTGATATTGAAGACAAGGTCCGTGTTTATGTACGATCATTAGTCGAACCTGGTGAGAAAACGAAATTAATGATAATTGATACAATTGAATTAGTAAGTACAATTAAGGACAGAATAGCTGTTTTATTTGATTATGATCTAGAAGATTTTCTCTTATCTTCTGGGGGTATATTACTCGATGAAAATTCAATAATTAGGGATGTGAATCTTGAAGATGATGATGAAATTGCTTTAATCCCTAATAGAAAGAAAAGAAATTAAAATCTAATTCAGCCAGCAATACTTGCTGGAATTAAAAGTATGTCATCCCCGTCCACAACTTTATAGTAGCTCAAACGGTTTGATTCATCCATTGTTACTCCCCCAGATGATAAATAAAAATCAGTAGGATCTAAACTAAATAAATTTGCTACCGTTTCTTTAATATCACCAACAAGATTCCCATCATTTATATTTAATTTTTGCTTTTTCTCTCCCGGGCCAATTGTAGACATAAAATACACTGAGATTTTATTCCCCCCAGAGATCATATTTGTAGTAGGTGTTTTGGATTCAAATTCTCCTTCAGAGACCATATTATATGGGTCATCATCATTTTCTTCCTTTTCTTCTTCTCCCTCATCTAAATCTTCATCTAATTCTTGTTCATCAAATTCCTCATCAAGATCGTTATCAAAACTCATACTTTAAACCCTTTTATTATAATAATTTTTAAAATAAATATAATTCTTGGAACTTTTTGGCTATGATTATATAAAGATAATAGAAGCTAAGCTATATAAATAAAGTTAACCATTGAAAAATTTAATTAATAATAATTTAATTTAGAAACACTTTAGAATCTGAATTCATATGAATTTATTAGTAAAATAAGTAACTAAATGAAACATCATGGATGACAAACCTATTCCCAAATATCAAATTCGAGAAAAAACACCAGATGATAAATTAGAGGGACTTCCCGACAAAAAATTGCTAAAGAAAATTAGACAAGAAAGAATCAAGTTAGACAAAGAGAAAACTGAATGGGAAAAAGTTGTTAATCAAATTGAAAGCTCTAAAGAAAATGTTGAAGAACTTGAGCGCAAAAGAAAAGAAAAGGAGCTTAAAATTAAATTTCTTCTCGAACAACGAGATCAGCTAAAGAATGAATTAGAAAGTACAAAAAAAGAAATAGAACAACAAAAAAATGACTTATCTGTAAAGGAACGGCAATTTCGAGAGATACTCAGAAGGAAAAGCGAAGAATTAGATAAAAAAAATGCTGAGTTAGAACGATTTAAAGAAACACTTGATAATTTAAGAAGTGATATAACAGATCAAAAGAAGAAATTAGAATGGGAAAAGGAAAGAACTGAGAAACGTGTGAAGGAAATAAAAACTAAAATCCCTGGTATGGAAAGAAGAGAAAACGCTTTAGAAAGGACAATAAATGATTTAGAGAGTAAATTGATGGATTTAAGAAATAAAATTAAAGATTTAACGAAAGAAAGAGACATTTTACACAAAGAAAATAAAACGGTGAAGAGAGAAATCACAGATGAGAAGAATAGAATTTCTGATGAAAAGCAAAAATTAAAAGAAGAAAAAGAAAAAATTCGTTATAAAAAGCAAGATTTAGACTTAAAAACTCGTGAACTTGATAAGAAAATTGCAGATCTAAAGAAGCATAGAACAAAAACTGCAAATGACGTATCCAATTTAGAGAAGAAAAGACGCCAACAAGAAGCAAGATTAAAAGTATTAGAGAAGAAAATCCCAACAGCGGAACGAGATTATCATTCTCTTAACCAAAAAATTCCACGGTTAGAGGAAAAATTTAGTAAATTAAATAATGAATATAAAAATCTAGAAAAACAAAAAGCAAATATTGAAAGTGAAAAAAACACCATCAAACGTGAAAGGGAAAAGTTAGAAAAAGATAGGCAACGATTTTTAAATGAAAAAAGAGAATTTGAAAGAGAATTAAGAAAAATTAAAAAATCCTCTAGTTCTATTAAAACCAAAACTCCTGCCCAAATTAGAACTAAAACTCCTTCAAAATATTAATTAAAAAAATCGTGAAATACATGAACTCTATTGAAGGAATTGAAGGAGATTATATCGAAACAAAAGATACTAATTTGTTTTTTGATGTTAAGGGCATTCTCCATCCAGATGATTATCTTATTTGTTTCTTAAGGTTTTTTCCACAATCAGATGGTGAACGGATAAAAAATAGAATAAAATATAAAAAGGTTTACGATTTAAAAGAACGCTACTCCCTTTTAAGAGAAAGGTATCCTCAATATCTTTTTTATTCCAAAGAACTCGATTTGCAGATTCAAGGAGTTAAGAGAGATGAAATAAAAAAAATTTACACTCCAAGAGCCTTTTTTCAAGACATATTAGTAAAAGAGGAATTATCTAATGTCGAAATTCTATCAAAAGAACTGTGCGAATTATTTATTAGTAAAGGAAATCTTTCTGATAAATCAATTGGGATTACTGGATCCTTAATGGTCGGGTTAAATACTGAAGAATCTGACATTGATATAATAATATACGGTACAGCAAACTGTTTAAAATTTCAAGAAGAATTAACAACAATATTTGAAAGAAATAATAATTTAAGAAAGTATAATTTGGATGAATTTAGATCTCACTATCATTGGCGAGTAGGCGGATCTGGTATTTCTTTCGAAGACTTTCTGGAGTTCGAAAAACATAAGCAACATCAAGGAAAATTCAAGAACTATGATTTCTATATTAGGTACATTAAAAGCCCTGAAGATTGGCATGGAAATTACTACGATTTTAAATATACAAATTATGGAAGGATTAAGCTTATCGCAGAGATCATAGACTCAACAGACTCAATTTTCACACCTTGTTCATATAAAATTAAACCTCAAAAAATTCTCCAAAGTAGTATTGAATCTAAAGATTTCAATATAGGAGACATAAAAGAAATCTGCTCATTTAGGGGTCGGTTTTGTGAGAATGCTAAAGAAGAAGAGAAAGTTTTGGTAGAAGGAAAGCTAGAAAAAGTTAATTTTAAAAATTCAAATGAGTATTTTCGAATATTGCTAACAGATCAGGTAAAAGATAAAATGCTGATTATAAAATGAAATAATTTAATTTACTCTTAATTAAAATCTTTTTATTGAAGTAAGGTTTTTAATAACTGATGGATATTTTTAACGCTGATTTGCACATACATAGCCCTCATTCAATTGCAGTGTCGAAATCATTAAATTTAGACACAATGTTGGAAACATGTAAGAAGAAAGGGCTTAATATTCTTGGTACAGGTGATATCTTACAACCTGACTGGCTTAAATATATAGAAAGTAATTTAAAAAAGGAAAATGACAGCTCATTTTCATATAGAGATATTTTTTTTATACTTCAAACTGAAATAGAAGACGTAGAAAGTATACATCATCTTGTCCTATTTCCAAATTTTAATTCAGTAAGAGAAATTCAGAATAAATTAAAACCATATTCTAAGAATATTTTAGATGAGTGGGGTGGAAGACCTCGGGTAAACTTATCCCCTCCTGAGCTTGTTGATGTAATAACGGATTCTGGAGGTATTATAGGTCCAGCCCATGCTTTTACCCCCTTTAAGTCTATTTTTCGCCAGGGAAAATTCGAAACTTTACAAGAGTGCTATCAAGACGCCACAGATAAAGTTTATTTTTTAGAGTTAGGATTATCTGCAAATACAAATTTAGCTGATAGACTTGAGTCTCTAAAAAATGTAACCTTTTTAAGTAATAGCGACGCTCATTCTCAAGATCCCCGGTCTTTAGGAAGAGAATTCAATAGTTTTGAGGTTGAGAATCCTTCCTTTGATGAAATTTTATTGGCGCTCCAAAGAAAAAATGGACGAAAAATTGTCTTAAATGTAGGATTGGCTCCTCAGTTGGGTAAATACTATGTCATGTACTGTAATCAGTGCAGGAGAAGGGTATTATTTAAAAAAATTAAGAAGAAAGTTAATGCGATCTTTAATCAATATTCAATTACCAAGAATTTTGTTATTTGTTATGCTGATGATCCTCCTAATTCTAGACGGGATTACATAGAACAAGTAGCTAAAAACAAAATGGTCTGTCCTGCTTGTAAAGAGGAAAAATCTAAAAATTTCAAAATAAAACTAGGAGTAAGTGAAAGAATCGAAAAAATATCAACGTATAGAGAAACTAGACATCCCGAACATAGGGCGCCTTACATTAATGCTGTTCCCTTAATCGATATCATACGAGCAGTAAGAGGCATTAAGAGCACATCAAGTAAAACGGTTTTAAATGAATATAATAAACTAATTAATGAATTAGGTAATGAATTCGAAATATTATTTGATATTCCAATCAATAAAATTGAAGACTATGATAGATCATTAGCATCAATTATCAATGCCGTAAGAAATAGTGAGATTAAATATACTCCTGGTGGTGGTGGTACTTACGGTAAAGTCGATATTGAAATATAAGTAAACATTAACCACTTTCATCTTTTAGTGTTTGGAATAATTTTTCAAATTATTATAGATATTGATAATTTTTTTATTTCCAAAAACACATATTAAAATGATAAGAAATGGTTAGGACGAAAGAACAGTATATTAAAGATCTAGGTCGAATGAAATCTAATCTATATCACAATGGAAAAGAACTCGATAGATTAGATACACTTCAAGTGCCTTGTCTAAATACAATTGGTACTACATTCGAGGTATTTGATGATCCAGAATTTAAAGATTTGGTTCAGGTAAAATCTCATCTTACAGGTGAAATTATTAATAGATTTACGCATATTCACCACAGCACCGATGATCTCCATAAAAAGCAAGACATGACTCGTAAATTTTGCCAGAAAGTTGGACGCTGTATTCAGCGATGCATGGGTTGCGATGCTGCAAATGCTATATACAACGTTTCATATGAGGCCGACAAGGTAAATCCGGGTGAGACTAACTACCATGATAATTTTAAAAAATGGTTATTAAGATTTCAACAAGAAGATTTGGTTGCGGCTGGGGCACAAACCGATGTTAAAGGGGATCGAAGTAAACGTCCCGCGGACCAAGTAGATCCTGATATGTATGTACATGTTGTAGAAAAGAAAAAAGACGGAATTATAGTCGCAGGTTGTAAACTCCACATTTCGGAAGCCTCCGTTTCTGACGAATTACTGGTTATCCCTACAAGGGCATTAAGGCCAGAAGATAAAGATTACGCTGTGGCTTTCGCAGTGCCAGGCGATTATGAGGGTGTTACTCAAGTAGTAACGATTCATAATTTACGAGATCGAGAACATTTTCCTCGAGGTTTTGTACCTGGATTTACAGATTCCTATCTAATATTTGATAATGTATTCGTACCTTGGGAAAGAGTCTTTTTGTGCGGCGAACATCAGCACGGAGGAACCCTTGCCTTATTATTTGGCCTTTTTCATCGTCATAGTTATTCAGGATGCAAACCAGCTGTAGGGGATATCATAACTGGAACTGCTGCTTTAGCAGCAGAATATAACAATATCGCTAGAGCATCGCATGTCAGACATAAACTTGCTGAATTAATCTTAGTCACAGAACTAGGATATGCTGCCGGGTACACTGCTTCTGATTTGGGTAAGCCTGAGGTTTTTGTTCCGGGAGTGGGCTTTATGCCATATGGACCAGGAAGTTTCATCCCAAACTCAATTTATTGTAACGTAGGAAGATGTTTAACTGGAGAAAATGTATTTCGTGAAGCTGAGATAATAACAGACATTTCGGGAGGTATTCCGGCTACATTTCCACACGAAAAAGATTTTGCTAATCCTAAATTAAAGGATAAGCTCAATAAATACATTATGAGAAATCCAAAGATTGCATCTGAAAACGCCGCCCAACTCTGGCGGTACGTTGGAGACATGCTATGCTCTTCAGCGGGTGGAATCCACCTTGTTGGAGGTTATCATGGAGGTGGAAGCCCTGTTATGGAAGAAATTGCTATAACATCTCAGTACGATATAGAAGCCCGTAAAACTATGGTTAAAGCGATTGCGGGGATTGATGACAAATTAAATAAAAAAAGCTTAGAGCCCAAATAATCAAATTTCTATTCCCACTTTCAAGTTTTAGTGTAATAAATTTGTTAATTTTAAATTGTGGCATTAATATTTTATATACACATAATTAAAGATTTAAATGTTAAGAGCCCTCAATTTTAACTTAGCTTTTAAAGAGCTTTAGAGAATGGTTAAACATTAAATTCTAAATCTAACTTCAAGAGTTCTCCGCATTTATTACAGGTGAGCCAATCGAATACTTTAAGAGTAACTGTTAGAAGTTCGAGATCTTTTCTTAAAAATTGATTTTTAAATTTCTTATGATAATCGCCATTCGGACAAGTAAGTATCGCTCTAACTTGAATTAGATCACCATCTTTTGAGCCGTTAGCTGCTTTATCTTTGTTTTCTTGAGTGTTATTGATTTCCATATTGGGTATACTCCTACGCATTATACTTATGCAAATATAACCTTATAAATTTTATTCTAATAAGGAAGTAAAATAAAGAGATCTCAATTTGTTTCTTCCTTTTTCATATTATGTAAATATTATTTCATTATATTATTCCAATATTGTTCTCGTATTATAACTAGATAGAATTGAATTTTGTGAATCATGACAGAAGATATTTTTGATTTAGCTGAACTAGTAAAATCCCGGTCATCAGAAAAGGAGAGATTTAGTGAAATAGCTCACCAAAATCGGAGTCCAAATATGAAACCAAATTGTGACGATGATAAATATTTAGCTGATCTATTAAAAGTTTTAAAGATAAAGTCATTAGTGGTTGGCGTTGGTGGGGCAGGAAATAACACAATTTCACGATTAGAAGAAATGGGGCTAAGTAATGCTGAAACTATTAACATAAATACGGATGCTCATGATCTTTATTATTCAAACTCAAAACATAAAGTATTGATCGGAAAGGATCGCTGTCAAGGTATGGGATCAGGAAACGATCCCGCTGTTGGAGGCGAGGCTGCTGATGAAGACCGTGATAGGTTACAAGAGATACTCGATGCTGACATTATCTTTTTAACTTGCGGTTTGGGAGGGGGAACTGGCACAGGAGCAGCTCCGGTTATAGCAGAAGTAGCAAAAAAAAATAAAGCTATTGTGGTGACTTTTTGTTCACTTCCTTTTAGATCGGAAGGAGTACAAAGATCAGCAAGAGCAAAGTTAGGTTTAAAAAATTTAGCGCAAAATTCTGATTTTCTAATTCCCGTTCCTAATGATAATTTATTGAGCATAGTTGGAAAAATCCCTATGATAACAGGTTTTAAAATCATGGATGAGGTGTTGATTAGAAATATTGGTGAGGTTGTGAATCTAATCAATAATTGTGGATTAGTAAACATAGATTTCGCTGACGTGAAAAGAATTTTTGTTAAAAAAGAACAATATCCTACGGGATTAGTAGGTATTGCTGAATCGATGGGAGATGACAATGATTTAATTGAAAAAGCGAAATTAGCGTTAAACAATCCTCTCCTACAACCGGACACAAGTCAAGTTGAAAGGGCTATTGTTTCTGTGACTGGTGATCATACATTATCTTTATCTAAAGTTGATAGCGTAGTGTCTACGATAACTGAGGGAATCCCTGAAAGGGCTCAACTGAAGTTTGGCGTTCAAAACAAACCAGATATGGGTTCAAAGGTAAAAATTATGGTCTTAGCTAATGGACCAGTATCCCCGTATGTCCAGGCTGCTGTAGATTCAGATATTGACTCCTCTCCAATGAATGCAGTCGGGTTCTAAATAAGAGTTGGATTTTATTTACTAATTTTTTAAAATTTATCTTAAAACATTCATTTTAACATAATAATTAAAGCTAAAATGATGTGGTATTTATGATGAATAACCAAAAAATGAGGGATTGATCATATCAGATATGATAATAAGAACAGCCATACCCGAAGATGCAGTTATATGCGGTCATATCGCCGCCGAAGCATGGACACCGGTTCGTAAGAGTATGTGTGGGCATATCGGTGAGGACATTTATCGTTTGTTCGGTGACAGTAAGGAGAACAAACGAAAAGAGGTCATGAAGGCGTTTATCAATGACCTTATCCATGTTTTGGTGACCGAGGTTGACAGTCATGTGGTAGGATTTATCACATACATAGTACGAAAGAACGAAAATGGTGTGCGATTTGGTGAGATCGGTAATAATGCCGTGGATCCATCAGTTGGTGGTAAAGGTATTGGTACGTCTCAATGTGAGGAGGCAATTGCCCGGATGAAGGAGCAGGATGTAGTCTATATCCAGGTAGATACTGGTCTAGATGAATCACATCTACCCGCACGCCGTATGTACAAGAAAGCCGGCTTTGATCGTTCATTCGAGAATGTAACGTACTACATGAAAACGTAGTCATGAAAGATCCAAACCACAGATCCCAAATTTCTAAGTTTTATCAAAGTCCATTCATTTTATTTTATAATTATATAAGAAAATAGGTGAAATTTAGAGTGACTAATCAGAAAATGCCAGAAAACGAATTGAAAAAGGAAATTCGAGAATTTCTGAATAAACGCAAAATTTTAGTGTTATGTACGTGTAATAATAATATTCCTCGGGCAACCCCCATGGATTTTTACATAGAAAAAACGACTGACAATTTTCATATTTATGTCGGTCCAGCTAGGGGAAGAAAGGTAAAAAATATAGAAGAAAACCCCATTGTAAGTATTGGGATTTATACGCCCATGGAGACGGGAAAAATACAAGGAATGCAAATTTCTGCAACAGGGCACGAGAGGTTAATATTCATGAGGGAAGGGGATGAAGGATTTGAACAAGCTCAGCGAATTGTTAGAGGGAAGAGAAAACTACTACTTAAAATCATCCCTGAAAAAATTGAATTGTTGGATTACGATTTTATTAAGAAGGGATATTCAAGACTTCAAATTTTGGATTTACAATAATAATGACTAAAGTCGATATTATTTCTGGATTTTTAGGTGCTGGTAAAACCACCCTAATTAAGCAGTTATTAAAAGACATTTCGAAAAACGAAAAAATAGTAATAATTGAAAATGAAATAGGAGAGGAAAATATTGACGCGCAGGATCTCAGAGATCTTGAAGCATCAATTAAAGAAATTACATCTGGTTGTATCTGCTGCTCTCTTTCTACAAATTTAATCACTATTTTGAACACAATTGGAGATGAAGGAAGTGTAGACAGAATTATTCTAGAACCTACAGGGTTAGCCACTCTTTCAGATCTACTAGAAACGATTACTCATATTAATAATAAGGCAATTGAACTTAATCTTATTATAACTGTATTGGATGTTCTTGAACTTGAACTATTTGCGGGTAATTTTGGGACCTTCTTCTCCGATCAAATACGAAATTGCCTAATTGTACTACTAAGTAAAATAGATAAATCTTCTAAGTCTAATATTGAATTTGCGAAATATTATGTTTCGAATTTAAATCCAATCGCCCCTATAATCGAATCTGAAGGATCCAAAATAAATATTACATATCTAGAAAGCTTAATCCAGAATAAAAATGTTAAACGTGAGGACACTGGACATATACATCAAAATAAACATTCCTTTGATGGTTTTGATAATATAACAATAAAACCTAAAGATTTTTACTCGAAGGACGATATAACATCAATACTTGATGAAATTCAATTAAAGACTTACGGAGATATTATCCGTGTGAAAGGATTTCTTTCCCTAGATGAAAAATCTTCCATGAAAATAGATTATGTACTGGGGCAAATTTACATTACTGAAAGAACATCCCCATCAGAATCAGTTTTAGTTATTATAGGAAAAAAACTAAAGCTTAATGAGCTTAGAAATAAAATTAAATAAATTAAAACCCAAAAGAAAATATTTTAGACTCGCCAATATTAATTGTAAATAGTTATAAACCAGAATTTTAATATCTAGATTTTGATTAAATTGCTCTCAGAAAAAGAACAAGAGGAACTTGTCCAAGCTCAAACAGATAAACAATTAAAAAAAGTATTCAAGAAAATAACTTCAAAAAATCCAGATGAGTACTTCCCTACGAGAGAACTTCGAAGTTTAGGGTACATAAGAAAGCATTGTGATTGCTGTGGTAATTATTTTTGGACAACAGTTAAAGAGAGAGAGGTATGTGGGGAACCTGTTTGTTCAGGTGGATTTCAAGTAGTTATTGACAATCCTTCGAAAGCAAAGTTATCTTTTATTGAAGTTTGGGAAAAAATGGTTGAAATTTTAGAACCAAGAGGATATACACCAGTCAAACGTTATCCTTGTGTTGCTAGATGGAACCCAACATCAGAATTTACAGCAGCTTCGATATATGCATTTCAACCGTATGTAATTACTGGAGAAGTAGAACCTCCTGCAAAGAAGTTGATAATACCACAATTTTGTTTAAGATTTAATGATATTGAAAATGTAGGAATTACGGGGTCACATCATACAGGTTTCGTTATGATCGGACAACATGCGTTTGTATCTCCTAAAGAATGGAATCAAGGTGAACTATTTATGGATATTCATGATTTTATTCATAAAGGAGTAGATCTACTAAAAGAAGAAATAACTATCCATGAGGATTCATGGGTAGGAGGTGGTTCATTTGGATGTAGTCTTGAATTTTTCAGTAGAGGAGTGGAATTATTTAACCAAGTCTATACCATGTTCGAACAGACTCCAGATGGCCCACGAGAACTGAAGCTAAAAGTTCTCGATATGGGTTTAGGTCAAGAACGTATAGCATGGTTTTCACAGGGAACACCTAATATGTATGAAGCTGCTTTTCCATTTGTATTAAAAATGTTAAGAGACATTGCTGAAATTGAATTAGACTTAGAGTTATATAATCGATTCTCTCAGTTTTCAGCTTATCTCAATATTGATGAGGTTGAAGATATTAATGAAGCGTGGAAGCGAGTCGCTCATGAGTTAAATGTCGATGTCGAAGAATTAAAAAATAAAATCATGCCCATGACAGGACTGTACTCGATAGCCGATCATTCACGAAGTCTATTGTTTGCAATAAACGATGGGAAACTTCCCTCAAATGTAGGCGGAGGATATAATCTAAGAGCAATTTTTAGAAGAGCGATCAGTTTCATTGATCAATTCAAATGGTCAATTGACATTGCTGATGTTTGCAGATGGCACGCAGAGGAATTAGAAGGGATATTCCCGGAAGTATCTGTACACTTAGACGAAATTAAAGAGATCCTTGATGTAGAAAAGGAAAAATTTTATGCCACTAAAAAAAAGGCTGGAAAGATTTTAGAACGAGAGTTGAAAAAAGGTGAAATTTCTACTAACACTCTTGTGGAGCTATATGATTCAAATGGGATAAGTCCCGATATGGTTAAAGAAGCAGCTAAGAAACAAGGTGTTAAAATAAAGGTCCCTGATAATTTTTATGGCCTTGTAGTAGAAAGACATGAAAAAACCGAACAAATCCATGCTACTGGAAAAGAAATAGAACTTGATCTGGAAGGGACACCAATAACAAAATCCCTTTATTACTATGATTATACAAAAACTTCAAATGACGCTCAAGTACTAAAGATTATTGATAACATGGTAATTCTAGATCAGTCTGTAGCATATCCAACTTCTGGGGGACAAGTTCATGATATTGGGACAATAGACGGTCAAAAATTCAATGATGTCTTTAAACAAGGTAATTATGTTATTCATGTTTTAGAAGACAAACCGAAATTTAAAGTAGGAGACAGAGTTAAGATAAAATTAGATGAATCATGGCGAACTCAACTGGCTCAACATCACACAGCTACCCATATCGTTAATGCAGCCGCAAGAGAAATCCTAGGAAATCACATAAACCAAGCAGGTGCAAGGAAAACTTTAAAAAACTCTCATCTTGACATCACTCATTATGAGCAAATTTCCCGAGACAAGATAAAGAAGATTGAAGAAAGATCGAATGAGATAGTGAATAATGCAATTGATCTTAATCTTTCATTTATACCTCGATCAAAGGCAGAACTAAAATATGGGATGACAATATATCAAGGTGGTGCTGTTCCTGGTAAAAATCTCCGGATTGTTGAAATACCTAATATTGACATAGAAGCTTGTGGTGGTACACATTTAAACAATACTTCTGAAACAGGATATATTCATATAACAAAATCTCAAAAAATTCAAGACGGTATTATAAGACTTACGTTTACAGCAGGACAAGCTACAAAAAATTTAAGAGAACAACATAAAAGAATTCTTACTGAATTAATATCCATTCTGAATGTGGATCGCAAGCACCTTGTTGGTCGGGTAAATGAACTATTGGAAAAATGGCGTAAAATAACAAAAGCTCTTAAAACAGGAAAAGTTAATGAATCTGACTTAGAATTAACATCCTCAGAAGTATTTGAAGGGGATGTACTCTCCGAAATTTCCCAGATTCTAAGTATTAAAAAAGAAGATGTCCCCGTTAAAATTCAGAAATTTCATATTGAATGGACCAAGGGAGTAAAGAAGATTGAACAGATGAAAACTCTCTTAAACGGAGACTATCTCAACAAATTAATCGGTCAAAGCAAGAAATTTGAAAATTTTAAGCTAGTAATCGAATCTTTTGAAGATTTAACTCAAGATGATCTTAAAAATCTTTCTGTAAAGATTTTAAAGTTAGATGACTCAATAATAAGTTTTTTACTAAATAAAACGGCAGAAGGAATTATGATCTTAGCGATGGAAGGAGAAAAACCGTTTAAAGAATCGAAACTTAATATTGGAACTTTTGTAAATGAATGTGTTGGGAATTTTGGTGGAAGAGGTGGAGGTAAAAAGGATTACGGGCAAGGTTTTATAAGTGGTACAAATCTAGATATTAACGATGTTAAGGCCTATATTACGGATAAATTACAGATCTAATCTTAATACTCTTTTTCTTCTATATAGAATATATAGGCATCATATAATATGTCGATACTTCTTAAAATCTTTAATAAATTTCAATAAATCATGAGATAGATGAGAGAAATGATGAACCAAAGAAATATATATAAAGAATTCAAGTTTAATAAGAAAAAATCATGAAACCTATACTGAAAGAGTTTTGTTGTCCACAATGTGGAAAAATTCGACTCATTAATGTTAATGGGATTTGTTTTGATTGCAAAAGTGAAAATACTCTCCTAACATTATCAAAACAGCGAAAATTACAACAACGGCTCAATGATTCGTACCATATACTCAAAATTGAGAGTATAAATTAGATTGAATAGTCATACTAATTAGTCTAATAGTGAAAATTCTAGCTATTTTTTTAATAGAAGGCTTTAAGTAATAACATTTTAAATTTAATACTAATTATTTAAGTTATTAGTGCAAGAAAAATTCTCTTAGGTTATGTACGAAAAATAAGAGTGTGTTAAAATTTTGGTCGAAATAATACAAATAAGTGATTTACATTTTGGAAGCGAGTTTGTCCCAGAGTACATGGAGAATGTAATAAAATATATTAAAGAAAATAATCCAGATGCCGTTATTTGCACCGGGGATATAATTCATAGAGGGAGAGTTGTTCAATATAAAGGTGTTCTTCCTTATATTATGAGAATTAAGGAATTATCTAAGTTTATGGCCATCCCTGGAAATCATGATGCTAAAAATTCGGGACTTGTATTTTTTGAGAAATTAATTGGCCCTCGACGTTCCAGATTAATTATTGAGGAAAAAGATACGATCATTGTGGGTGTTTGTTCTGCTAGAGACGATATGGCTGAAGGGATGATCGGTGACGAACAACTCGACTGGTTAGGACGTCAATTCAATAGAAATCTAGAAAATAGGGTATTAGCAGTTCACCATCATTTAGTTCCTGTTCCGTTATCAGGGCAGAAGTTTACTACTGTCAGAGATGCTGGAGAGATATTAGAATTTACCCAATTGTTTGAAATTGATTTAGTACTTATGGGGCATCGACACGTTGCTCATGCGTATGTAATTGGTCCAACAACGTATCTTTACTGTGGAACATCAACTTCCAAAAAGGTTCGTGCAGATGACACTCCTTCATTTAATCATATAATTCTAGATGAGGGAGATTTAGAAGTCTATATGGTTTATTCCACCAATCTTGAAAAACATTTATTATTGGAAAGAAAGGAACATCGCACGGAATTTGTAAGGCCACGGAAAACGAGAATTGAACACCTTTTAGCTTCGGAAGTCTGGGATGATTGAATTAAAGAGTTATGAGTAGATGAATTATGCCTAAGCCAGTAACACCCCTATTAACCGTGGATGCTGTCGTTCTACTTAAGAATGAAAAAAAGCTTGTTCTTATTCGTAGAAAATTTCCTCCCTTTCAAGGAGAATTAGCTTTACCAGGAGGGTTTGTTGAGGTGGGGGAAACAGTAGAAAGTGCCTGCATTAGAGAAACAAAAGAGGAAACTAATTTAGATATAAAAATTAATAAGTTGATAGGTGTTTTTTCTGATCCTGGAAGAGATCCTAGAGGTCATAATGTTACTGTTGCCTTTTTATGCACCCCTCTTACAAAAAATGAGAACCCAAAAGCCTTAGACGATGCTGCTGAGGTAGAGATTGTTGCTCTATCCGAGATATCCTCCTTAAAACTAGCATTTGATCATAAGGACATAATAATTCGTTCTGGTATCTTAAATCAGCAATAAAATATAAGCAATTTCCTACTTCTGTTTTATTTCATACAAATTATTGAATAAATCTCTAACAAAAAGATAATATCCATTGCCATCTTTTCTTGGAATTCTGATAAATTTAAATCCCATTGACGTCCCTTTTTCAATTACCTCATCTCTATTTTCAATTACAATACACGTGTGTGTAAATATATCACTCGCTCTCGTAGTATCATCCGTAATGAAAATCTCAAAATTTGAATTGTCATCCCCATATTGTATAAATCTATGCTCTCTATTTACCCCAAAAAAATTCTCTACTAAATCAGCAGAAACCGTTTTTGCTCGAATTTTTTTTAATCCAAGTAATCCTACGAAAAATTTATCAGCATCCTCTTCTGAATTCGATCCTACAGCAATATGCTCAATTTCCATAATTCTTTTCCTATTATTTTATCCCTTTGAATCAAGAATAATTTTATGTAATATCTCATATCTATATTTATAGTTTTATAAATATCATTATAAAAGTGGGTGAATGAATTATAGAACATCAGAAAACAGTAAGGATAATTGCGGGAGTTTTATGTCTTTTAGTTGCAATAATGAGGATAGTTGGCTTCTTTATTGATTTAAGTGGGGCTGTGATTTACTCTGCAATTTTTATTGATCCAAGTGAAGCTGTAAATATCTTACAAGGTTTGTTTGTTGTGCTTTTTGCGGTTCTCTTTACAATGTTAACAACTGTAATAGCTGTAATAATCTATATCATCTTAGGGATTTTACAAATTGCGTTAAGAAAATTTAAAACAGTGAGTATAATTTGTACCATCATTACTGGATTGAGTATAGTCTTAAGCATAAGAGCGGTAATTATTTACGCTAATAATAGTGAATTCAATATAGTTCTGACTAGTTTATTAATAATCTATATAGCGATTTTCTCGCTCTGTATCCTTTCATATATAAAACTCAGAAAAGAAAATTAATTTGAAGATAATTTATTCTCAGTATTTCCTCCATATTTTTTTACAATTTTCCATTGAAAATTTAAAAAGATAGCGATTATAATATTATTCATAATAGAAAAAAAGCAAATTGATTAAGGTATTTAGGCGATGACTGAAGTATCTGCTGAACAATTTTTGAATAAACTTTTGGAAGTAGTTTACAAACTTTCTAGTATTGCAAAGACTCAATCTTATCGTTTGCAAATGAAATGGGATGAATATTTAAAACCAATAAATCAGCAACCATATATATTACGCCCAATACTCCTTGATAAGCCGAAATTCCTAGTTGATATTGAATATCGGATAAGTGTCCTAAAAAATGTAGAACAAACCATCGTCGATGGATTTTACACGATAAAATCAATATTAGAAACATTTTATAATATTTATTTTAATTCTCAGTTATTTAAACAAGATTTTTCTGAAAAAGATCAACTAACTTTGAAATATCTTATCGCAAATCAAGTTCTATTTAATTTAATTCAATATAACAAAATAGATCATGAAACAGTACCATTGAAATATAACATAATTGCACGAAACTATACTATTATGAAATTGAAAGGACAGACTAATCAGGGTCAAGCAGACAAAGAAATTCTCAGTAACATGGAAAAACTTAATATTAAAGATCTTGAATTGCCTAAATTGCATAAAATAATGGAAGAAGTTGAAATAGATGGTATCGTGAATATAAGAAAAATGGACGGGCAGATATTCTATTCGATAAATCAACCATTAGAACTATCAGAAGAAGGGAAAAGGCATTATAATATTATGTTAGCCCCAATTGTCGACTGGCCAACGGGATTTTGGCGGAGTTTCTATAATATTCGAGAATTGAATGTCACTCCTAATGAAAATTGTCCCCATCGGGAGTTATTACTTAATATTCTAAGTAAAACAGCAACCCAAGGCTTCTCTCCAGCTCACTATGTTTTTCAAGGTCTAATAAAATATTATAACATAATAAAAGAAGATTCTTCTTAACCGTTTTATTAGAAATCTTTAGTCTTTTTAATAGAAATATCGAAATCTTCAAGTAATGGAATTAAATGCTTCTTATCTTCGGAATTTGTGCCTTTCCAATCTATAATAAAATGATCCACTTTTTCCGTGGTGTTGTGAATCATTTTACCAATAATTTCACTATCTAACTCTTGGATGTAGTATTTGGGACAGATGAAAGACATGGCAATATTCTTAGTTTTTATTAACCGACTAAAATTTGGGGCATAATGAGTCCCTCCAAAACCCAGCCCTACAATCTGATCGTTTTTATGTTTTGATTGTAAAAACTTGAAAATAGTATTTATAATTACAGACGCGATTGACTCCCCTGCTTTTTCTATTTCCCATTCCGTCTTACTGCTTCCTAACTCCATAAATATTAAAGGAACTTCTAATCTCGTAGGTCCATGGTGTGTTACTTCAATATCATACGAAAAATTTGAAAGTGTAAGTGAATAATCTCCTTCAATGAATGATAGAAATCCTGCTTTATGTAGTAAAGCACTTGTGAATGATAGGTCTCGAGAATCTCCCCCAAAATCAGCATTGTTGCTCCAATTTCCTGTTGTATGAACTAAGAAAGCAGGTTGTGCTGTTTTTGAAGTATGTCGACTCGCAAATATTAAAAATTCGGGTTTAATTTGACTTTCCTCAAGTTTTAAATCATTTAAAAAAATGAGAGGATCCTTTGTTAAACCAAGATATACTTGAGCATCTTTAAAAATCTCAGATAAATTACTAGTTAATCCTTCTTTTTTGAGCTCGAAAACTGGATTTTGATGCCAAGTGAATTTTGTTTCTTTAAAACTCCCAATTTTTGGGTTTAACAGATTTCTCCTTATATTCATTGAAGCTTTATCTTCTGCTGAATTGATAATTAAGAACTGAACGCAAACACACCGTAGAATTATATACTTTCAATCTATAATTCATAAAATTTATAATTTTACAGCTTAGGTTTGAAAAAATCTAAATTCCTAAAACTTTAAAATTTCCAAAAATAATAAAATTATTAATGAGTTTCTCCGCTGTAGTAGTTATTCTTCTTGCTATAATATTTGGGTGCCTTTTTTTTCTGGTAGATTATTATGAACAGAAACTTATTATTTTACATGCCTCGTTTATAGCTGGTATATCAGTTGCTTATTTTTTTCTCATCGTACTGCCCGAAATTGCTGAGAATATGCCAGAGTTTCCCTTTGATTTAACGATTTTTGAATATTTATTCGTGCTAATTGGGTTTACCTTTGTTCATATTAATAAAAAATTCATGCTGCAAAGGGTTGAATCAGGAGCCCAAAAAAAAATACGGAAACTAATTGTAAAAGAGAAAACACTTGAAGCAGTAGAAAAGAATATGGAAAACGTGTTGACGAGGGAAATTAAAAATGAAGAACTGGATGAAATTGCGTTAAGAGATATTGCCCGAACATTATCAGAATTGAACGATCAAGAACAAGAAATGAAAAACGAGATTAAAAGGTATAAATTAAAAATTCATAACCATATTAATAAAAATCTGCAGAAATTTAGAAATGTCACTAATTTCACGTATTATTTTCTAGTAGGAATAATAATAATTGGATTGTTGAATGTTGATATAGTTCCTGGAGTTCTCTTCTTCTTTTACGCCTTTTTTAGATCGATAGTTTCAAGAAGATCTGAAAGTCATATCATTTTTACGGATCTAGAAATTTATGAAGAATTTGATTATAGTAAGAAATTCATACTTAAGCTCTTACTAAGCACTTCCACTTTAGTAGGGATAGGGATAGGATTTATTTTTAATGCTTTTTTGCCTAAGAATCTGGAACTTTTGTTTATATTCTATTCATTTATCTCAGGTGTTATATTGTATGTGATCGTAAGTGAAGTTATTCCGGAAAAAGAAAAAGGAAAACCCCTTAAGTTCATTATAGGGTTAGTTGGATTTACGATCATTATTCTGCTAATTAATATTTTTACAAATGTACTTTAAACCTTCAAACTAATATTCTAAAATCATTTAAGCAAGTTGTAAAAATTCGAGTATTAAATTATAAATGATTCATACTTTTTACCAAATGCAGATAATGTCGCGATTTATAAAGATTTAAATTCATTAAAAGTAAGTTTAAATTATTAGGTTTTCTTGATTAAGGATGGATATGAAGAAAAAAAATTTTGATGAAATATTGGGTATTGATGCGGCCGACAAGAAAATTATTGAAATGATTGAGAAAGAGCCCGATATTACACATAGCGCAATCGCTACGGAGATAGAAAAGTCTCAACCTGCTGTAGGTGCCAGAATTATTAAATTAGAGAGAAAACACCTGCTGACAAAACAAGTTGGGTTTAATGTTAAAAAAGTTGATATTAAAGTCGCCATTGTTTTTATCTCCACTAAGGATGTAGAAACAGTTGTAGCCAAAATTGAAAATTGCCCATTCATCAACCATGCCTTTAAGATCTCAGGGGAATTTAACGTTCTATGTTTTATCGCAGCCTCAGATTTACAAACTATTGAGAAATTAATAGATCTTTGCTTTAGACGAGATAAGAATGTAATAAACGTAAAGACGAATATTTTAATTGAATCGATTCATGATTTTGTTGTACCGATAGATTTTCAGATTGAAGATTTTGACGGACGTTATTGCGGTCCAGGATGTAATATGGCTGCAGATATTCCGAAATTTAAGTTCCATCAAGAGGAAGATGAATAAAGTAATTTGTCCTTTTTTATTTTAAAGTTTTAATAGAAATCTTATCAGACTGATGCTAATTTACTTTCTTTTGCAATCTTATATTTGCAATTTTTCCCGCACCCTTCTTCTAATGTAGGATCATGATCTTCAGAATCAAAATCAATAGGTAAAATAAAATCCTTAGCGATTTCAAGTACTACTTCCATTGAGGCATTTTGGATATCTGGATTATTTCTAAAATGATAGTTTACAATATTATCCAATTTTTGAAGTTTTGAACTTGCGAGGAGGATGCATATATTATGCTCTCCGCTCAAGGAAAATGCATTTAACATAAATGGGCAATGCTTTGCCATCTCCATAATCTGAGTTGGGTTTTTAGTCTTTACTTCGACAGTTGCAAGATGCAGGTCCACCTTTTTGAAATTAATACCTGGTTGAAATTGTAAGATTCCGTTCTTTTCCAGCTTTTTAATTCTCATTCCAACTGTGGGCTGCGATCGCTTAATTTTAGTGGCTATTTCGGTGTGAGTCAAGGCAGGATTTTCTTGAACAAGTGAAATAATCTGCCTATCAATATCATCGAGCTTTAATTTCTCAGAAATCATCTTATTACTCATAATTTTATATTCTATTAAGTATGTTATGATTACAAAATTTATAAAATATTAGGACCAATTTATAAAAAATTAGTAATGAGATTTCCTCATTTGAGACAAAAAGATTAAAATCAAAATTGAGCCAGTGAGATTTTCCCATTATAATAAATTTTTTTACCATCAAAGCTAATCTGAACGGGGATAATTCTGATCCCTCGGTTACGAGCTTCAGCCAGGTTTTCAGCAAATTTAGGATCAGTAACTCTATTTGGGGCAAATTCTTCAGCTTTTCGTAAGATTAGAAAAAGGATAATTCCATTATGCTTAATTATTTCTTCTACATGTCGAGTTCCTCTTTCTGTTGGGGCATCTGGGAATAGAGCAAGCCCATCCTTAACTAAAGAACATCCCTTAACTTCTAATGGGACACCGTCAAGGGTAAAATCTATGCGACTCTTTCCGAATGACACTTCCTTTTTTATCTCTTTAACATTATGAAATTCAGATAAAAAATTAAAAACTTGTAATGCAATTTTGGAGTGAAGTGCTGAATCAATTAATATCCACTCATTTTCAATTTTAACCGCTTTTATATAATACTTTAACTTTCCTTGAGAATATGTAAATAAAACTTCTGCCCCTTTTACAAGCAATTCTTTTAGTCTTCCTGGATCATGAATGTGAGCAGATTCAATTTTACCTTCATACATGATTTCCCCTACAAATCTATTAGGTCTTGATAAAAATATACCATGCATCAAATTTGGTAGATCGAATATAGGCTGTTTTCTCAAAGTCATTTATTTGATCAGTTAATTCTACGTTTATTAGTTCTGTATATATCCCAAAATTAATAGATTTTGTTATAGAGTATAAACTAAATAGATAAAAGGATTAGAATATATGAGTTATTATGATGAGTGACGCCGAAGATCGAAGCACAATTGAAAGCTATGAGTTTCATCATATAGATGTAAGTAAATGTAGTCAATGTAAAGATTTTTCTTGTGAAGAAGCTTGTTTTAGAGGAATCTATGAGGTTATTAATAAAGATTCTAAACCCAAATGCATAGTAGTACAAGAGAATGAAGATCGGTGCGTAAAGTGCCATATATGTACTACTGCATGCAAATTACGTGCAATAATTATAGATTAGTCTTAGAAATAATTTATAATGCTTGTTTTAAGAATAATTAATTGAATCTTAGCAATTACATTTTCCACAACAGACATTTTGTATACTTAATTTTCCTTGGTCGAGGTTTAAATCAATAGGTAATACAAAATCATTTATTACTTCTGAGATAACATCAATATGAACTGCAATCACATTGGGATCGTTACGAAAATGGCGATTAACGATTAAATCAATATCTTTAAAACTCAGACCCACCATTAAAATACTTATATTTGAGTTCCCACTCAAACGAAAAGCATTTAACATGAATGGGCAGCGTTTTACTACTTCAATTGCATCTTTTGGGTTATTGGTTTGAACTTCTACTCTTGCAAAACAAAGATCAGCCACTTTTATATTTATGCCAGCCTGATATTTCAAAACACCTAAATTTTCAAGCTTTTTTATACGCATACCAACGGTAGGTTGACTGCGATTTACATGAGTGGCAATTTCAGTGTGAGTCAAATGAGGGGTTCTTTGGATTAAATCCATAATTCTACAATCAATCTGATCAATACCCATCTTTTCACTTATCATAATATTAACCAAAAAAGTACTTATTCATCTATCGCGATATCGCGATATATAAGTATTACGATACGATAATATTTAAATCTTTGTAATTTTCATCTTAATAAAATACCATTAATAAACCATTAAAAAAAGCTTTAAAAAGCAATAAAAACAGAATCTTACAAACCATATCTATGGAGTTTTATGAGTGAAATAAAAAAGTACACTATTGAGTTTTTAAAAGC